>NZ_CALJRY010000277.1 GCF_937976295.1 uncultured Rothia sp.
AAGAGTGCCGTATAAGGCTTTGTGGAGGGTCCGTCCTGCTGTGTGCGGGGCGGGCCCTTTTGCGTACCTGAGGCGCGTGTGGGGATGCCTGTCCACGGTAGGCTCTGAACGCCTCCTCGGACTGCTCTGAGGTCCTGTGGGTGCCTTCAGGTCTGTATGCTTAGGGAGGATGTTAGGAGGGCTTATGGATTGGAATGCCGTACTGGAGCTGATGGTTACGGTCGTGTTTCTGACTGGTATTGCGTTGGCGCTACTGTGCTTGGTGACGATTCATCGGAATCCGTATTTTTCTGAGGTGCAGAAGTTGAAGTGGCTTCTGCTGGTGTTGTGCCTGCCGTATGTGGGTCCGGTGACGTGGTTGATGCGGGCGCGTTTGGAACGTATTGACCGGGAGCGTGCCGACCGGGAGCGGGGTTCCGCGGCTGCTTCTGATGCGGCTAATTCTGGTGGAGTGCCCGATAGCGCTTCGGAGGCTCTTTCTGAACCCTCCGCCACCTCCAAGTAGCGAAGCGAGCAACAAAATAAGTAACGAAGGTCACACTCTCTCAATTGGACAGTACCGCGTGCAGTCCGTATAGTTTTATGTGTTGCCTGCGGTGATACACCGTAAGACACATGCGCGAGTGGCGGAATAGGCAGACGCGCACGGTTCAGGTCCGTGTGCCCGTGAGGGCGTGGGGGTTCAACTCCCCCCTCGCGCACCAACGATCCCCGGTTCGAAAGAACCGGGGATTTTTTCATATCCATAACCAATTCCCCGCTAAATGACGGGGTTCCAGAGCGATGGCGAGTGCATCACCTAAAATAGAATCGGGTGTGTTCATTCACAGGACACACAGCTAACGCACAGACACGCTCGTTAAACTGAGCCTTTCGGATGAAGACCGTTTGCGCGGTCTGTTGCTCGGAATGGTCGTTGAGAAGGAGGCGGCATGAAGTTTTTCGACAAGCTGGGCAAGCTGGAGCAAGGCATCGGTCGCACTGTCGGCCTTTCCAAGGGCTTCGGCACCTTTGCGAAGGCGGATGTCGCTAACCGCGTCCGCATCATGATGGATGACGAGTCCTACGTGGACGGCAGTGGTCGCACTATGGCTCCTAATGTCTATACTCTCCGTTTCGCACCGGTTGATTTCCCTCGCGTGCGCGAGTGGGGCAACCCGTTCGCTGTTGAGCTGTGCGATTTGGCGATTTCGCACGCCCGCGCGCAGGGTTACACCCTGATCGGTGCGGTTCGCGTGACGTTCAACGTTCTTGATTCTCTCTCTGAGGGCGAGTTTGAGGTTGTTGCGACCTTCGAGCCGTTCTCTGTGCCGGAGGCTCCGGCGTCTCCGTCCCTGCGTGGCGCCGCTAACTATGCGCCGGTGCGTCCTCCGCGTGAGTCTTCTTTGCCGACTCGCATTACGAAGCCTGCAGCTCAGCCCGCCCAGCCGGTTCAGCCCGTCCAGCCTGCGCCTCAGCAGGCTCCTGCGCCTCGCCTGAACATGCCGTCCCCCGCGACGGGTGCTCCCCGTTTCTTCTTGGAGATTGAGGGTCGCATGCATCCGGTGAATCATCTGCCGTTTGTGCTGGGCCGCGGTTCTGATGCTGATTTCCGTCTGGATGATAAGGGCATTTCGCGCCGTCACCTGCAGCTTTCGATGCAGGGTGGCGCGGTGGTCGCCTCCGATATGGGTTCTACTAATGGCACGCTGATTAATGGGGTGCCTTTGCGTGCACCCGTGGTGCTGGCGAACGGTTCGCTGCTTCGCATGGGTAATACCCGCATCATTTTCCATAGTTCGACCGGAGGTGCCCGTTAATGGCGTCCGAACTGACTGTTACTATCCTTCGTTACGCTTTTCTGGCGCTCATCTGGTTCTTTGTTTTCCTGGTGGTTTCGGCTGCTCGCCGCGACCTTGGTTTGGGTAAGAACTATCGTGCGGCACCGGTTGATGCGGTTCCGGAGGCTACCCATATTGCGCCTCCGCCGACTCGCCCTTCGCAGCTTGTGATTACTGCGGGTGCGCAGGCTGGCGCCATGATGCAGCTGGGTGATCACCCGATTACTATTGGCCGCGCTAATGACATTGAGGTGTCTCTGCAGGATGATTACGCCTCGGGTCGTCATGCGCGCCTGTTCCCTCAGGGTTCCCGTTGGTTCCTGGAGGATTTGAATTCTACTAATGGTACGTTCGTCAATGGCGAGCGTCTGACTCGTGCGACCCCGATTGAGCCCGGTGATGATTTCCGCGTTGGCGGTACCACCATGCAGTTGAGGGGCTAGTGTATGAAGATTGCTTTTCGTTTTGAGGCCCGCTCTGATACGGGTCTGAAACGCTCGAAGAATGATGACTCCGGCTACGGTGGTCGTTTCCTTGCTGTCGTTGCTGACGGCATGGGCGGTCACGTGGGCGGCGATGTCGCGTCAGCTACGACGGTTCTGAATCTGACTCCGCTTGACCACCCCGATTTTGAGGATGGTACCGGTAGCGTTTATCTGGCTGATGAGATTCAGAGCGCGAACCTGATTATTAATGAGCTGGCGGCAAATGATCCGCAGTTGGCGGGTATGGGTACGACCTGTACTGCCCTGCTAATTGATGGTGATTGCATTGAGCTCGCCCATATTGGTGATTCGCGTGCGTATCGCCTGCGTCCGGGTGCTGATGGTGAGTTTGAGCAGATTTCTACTGACCATACGTTTGTGCAGCGCCTGCTCAATGAGGGGCGTATTACCCCGCAGGAGGCGGAGAACCACCCGCATAAGAACGTGATTATGCGTGTTCTGGGTGATGTTGACGCGTCCCCCGAGCTGGAGTTGAAGACTCTGGACGCTGTTCCCGGCGAGCGCTGGGTGCTCTCTTCGGACGGTTTGGATGCTGTGGTGTCCCTGGCGGAGATTGAGCAGGTGATGCGTTCTACCGATGACCTATCTGAGATTGCTGACACTCTAATTGCGATGACGTTGGAGCGTGGTGCTCCGGATAACGTGACGGTTGTGTCCCTGCAGGTGATTGACCGTGAGGTTCTGCCGGTGGATGAGCCGGTGGGTCCTTCGAGCCTACCTGAGTCCGCTCTGCCTGATTCGATTGTGGCGGAGCAGGAGGTCAGCACGAATACTCAGAAGCTTCCCGAGGTTGCTGCCACGGCTGAGGCTGCTGAGGCTCTTTTGGGTGCGCACCATGATGAGGACTCTGAGGAGTCTCGTCGTCGGTCGTTGCGCCGTTTCCGTCGTGCTCGTGACTTCTCTGGAACGCTGTTGCATAGCGGTTCTGGGGCGGTGCGTCACCATATCGGTACGTACGATAACGCCGTGGATGCGGCTCTTACGAATGCTGCGATTTTGCGTAGTGAGTTGGGTTCCCGCCCGCATCAGCTGGTTGGTGCCGCTTCGGTGGCTACTGAGACCGGCATGATTCCGGCGGTGACTTCTCGTACCCTGGAGCACCGTGCGACGGTGGCTCAGCGTGTGCCGTTGAAGGTTGAGTCTGATGAGGCGGCCCTGCCGGCTGAGTTGGAGGAGCTGATCGCTGAGGACACTGTGGAGCGTTCGCGTCCGCGGTCTTGGTCGATTCGCCTGTTCATTACTCTGCTGGTTGCGGCTATTTTGACGCTGGCTGCGTGGACCGGTCTGCGCTATGTGGAGCATAGCTACTACGTGGGTGAGAGTAATGGCACGGTTGCGGTGTACAACGGCATTCCGCATGCATTGGGCCCGATTCATCTTTCTCATGTGGTGGAGAATACCGATATTTCTACGAGTGACCTGAGCGATCATACTCGTTCTTTGTTGCGTAATGCGATTACGGCGAAGGACCTGGATGATGCGCGCCAGATTGTGTCTCGTTTGAAGACTCAGGCGGATCAGACGCGTGAGAAGGCTGAGCAGGCTGCTGCTTCCGCCTCAGCTTCGGCTTCTGCGTCACCGAGCTCTGAAGCGCCCAGTGAGGCACCAAGCTCTGAGGCGCCGGGTTCTGATTCGGCATCTCCGGCTCCTGAGCTGGCTACGGTTTCCTCCGTGCCTGCTGCAGAGGGCGGTGAGAATAATGGCTAAGTTCTCGTTCCGTCGTGAGTCGGATGCACCTCGTGCACGCCGTTTCACGGAGCTTTTCCTGCTGGTTTTGGCGGTGGGCATCAGCTCCTTCGGCATGTACCTGATTGATCCGGAGAACGCTTTTGATACGTCGAAGAGCCAGTGGCTTCCGTGCACGGTAGTGTTGGGTGCCGGTGCTCTTCTGATTCACTTGGTCTTGCAGTTCCGCGCCCGTTACGCTGATCCGTTTATTTTGCCACTGGTGGTGGCGCTGAACGGCATTGGTTTGACCATGATTTATCGTTTGGATCCGCAGATTGCGGCTCCGGTGGGTGATGGTCAGCTGATGTGGACCGGCGTGTCTATGGTGCTGTGCGCGATTATTGTGTTCGTGCTCAGGGATTACCGTCTGCTGCGTAAGGTCACGTACACCTCCTTGGTGCTGTCGATGATTCTGCTCATCATGCCACTGGTTCCGGGTCTGGGTATGGAGCTCAATGGTGCTCGTATTTGGATTCATATCGGTAACCGCACGTTCCAGCCGGGTGAGGTCGCGAAGATTACTCTGGCGATTTTCTTCGCCGGCTATTTGGCGACGCACCGTGACCTGATTCTGGTGGCTGGCCGCCGCATCGGTCCCATCAATCTGCCGCGTCTGCGTGATTTGGCGCCGGTGTTCTTGGCGTGGATTGTGAGCCTGGGTGTTCTGGTGTTCCAGAAGGACCTTGGTTCGGCAATCATGTTCTTTGGTCTGTTCATGGCGATGCTCTACCTGTCGACCGGTCGTATTTCGTGGCTGGTGATTGCGGGTATCGGCATGGCTGTGGGTGGCTATTTCGCGTACCACTATGTCTCGCACGTGCATGCCCGTATCTATGCGTGGGTGCATGCTTTTGACCCGGAGATTTACCAGGCGTCTCCTGGTGGTTCGGGTCAGATTTTGCAGGGTGTTTTCGGTCTGGCTTACGGCGGTCTTTTTGGCCGCGGTTGGGGTCAGGGTCGCGCGAACCTCGTCCCGTACGCTAATTCGGATATGATCATTTCCTCGTTGGGTGAGGAACTGGGCCTGGTGGGTCTGGGTGCCATCCTGATGATGTTCATGCTCCTGGTTTCGCGTGGTTACCGCGCGGCGTTGGGTACTCGTGATGGTTTCGGCAAGCTGCTGGCTGCCGGCCTGTCTACGGTCATGGTTCTGCAGCTGTTCGTGGTGATTGGCGGCGTGACTCGTCTGATTCCGCTGACTGGTCTGACGACTCCTTTCATGTCTGCCGGTGGCTCCTCGTTGGTGGCTAACTGGATTATTGTGGCGCTGTGGTTGTCTATTTCTCATAGTGCCCGTGCACCTCACCTGGTGGCTGGTTATGATGCTCCGCAGGGTATTGACCATGCGGACACTAGCTACGAGCCGGAGGGTGCTACTAGCGTTCTGGCGCGTATTACGGCTAAAGATTCTGGAGGTGAGAAGAATGGATAGGGCTATTCGCCGCATGTGGATGTCTGCCGCGTGCGTGTTTGTCCTGCTGATGGGTACCCTCAGCTATATTCAGTTCTTCGATTCGAAGACGCTGATGAATAATCAGTGGAATTCCCGAGCTCTCTACGATAATTACGGTTCGGCGCGTGGTTCGATCGTGGTTGATGGTACGGAGATTGCTTCGTCGGTGAAGTCCGATGATGAGTACAACTACCAGCGTGTGTATAACCACCCGCTGAAGTATGCGGCTCTGACGGGTTACTTCTCCACGATTTATGGCGCAACCGGTTTGGAAGCTGCTATGGATAAGGAGCTTGCCGGCACGAGTGATAGCCAGTTCTACGACCGTGTGGCGCAGCTGTTCAGTGGCTCTTCTGCGCAGGGCGCCAGCGTGGAACTGACAATCAATTCGAAGCTTCAGGATATTGCCTACAACGCATTGCAGGGCCGTAAGGGTGCTGTGGTGGCGTTGAACCCGAAGACCGGTGAGATTTTGGCGATGGCTTCTTCGCCGTCCTATGATCCGAATCTTCTGTCGGCTCATACGAGCTCTTCGGTTTTGGCGAATTACCAGGCGCTGACTTCTGACGAGGACAACCCTCTGTTTAACCGTGCGATTGCGGGTAACACCTATTCGCCGGGTTCGACCTTCAAGATTATTGATGCGGTGGCGGCGCTGGAGTCCGGCAAGTACAACGCGTCTTCGGTCATTGCGAACCCCGCGCAGTTGCCGTTGCCGGGCACGAACATTAGCCTGCCAAACTATACGGGCGGCCAGTGTGGAACCCGCACTCAGGCGACGATTGAGTGGGCTTTGGCTCAGTCCTGTAATACGCCGTTTGCACAGATTGCGATGGATTTGGGTCAGGAGCGTATCGCGAAGACCGCTGAGAATTTTGGTTACGGCCAGGA
>NZ_CALJRY010000278.1 GCF_937976295.1 uncultured Rothia sp.
TTCTCGGGCCTCTTACCTTCGGGCACCGCGGCGTCCAGGGTCTCGCGGGCCTTGGGGTAGCATTCGGTGCGAAGCTTGTCCTCGGGGCTCATGCTCTCCCCCGAGTTGTAGGATATGGGGTCGGCTGCGTTGGGGTCTCGCTTCAGAAAGCCGTACTTCTGGGCGTACTCGACGTTCCAGGGGCCGTACTTTCGGCCCAAATCGCCACGCGGCGCGCTTTCAGAATAGGGAGCCTGGATGGTGTAGTTCTGCCCGTGTTCGGCGAAGCACTGCTTCATGGCAATCTGAAAGGCCGTGTACTCGTAGTTGGTGCGCTCGTAGTAGAGGTAATCGTCCAGGGGCATCTTCACGATGTCCTGCTCCGCATCAAAGATGGCGTGAACGCTTTCGTCACGTTCCAGCGGCGGGTTGAAAAGCGAGCATGCGCTCAGCGGGAGCACGCCGATGCAGAGCAGGGCGCCCGTGGTGAGCAGGCGGCGGCTCATGCCAGTGCGAGGGGCGGGTGCAGTGGAGCTGCGATTGAGGAACTTCATCGTTGAACACCTTTCATAAGAGTGAGTTGTTCACCACATTACACGTTCTGCTCCCTGTCGCGCTCGAATTTCGGGGGGGGTGTGCACCAAAAATTTTTATGACTTCTCTTCTCACCTACCTTGAATCCGCGCCCTCTCCGCAAATACAAAAATCCCCCGAACTTCTCAGCAGAGAAATTCGGGGGATTCTTCAATCAGCTACATGCTACTTGGTCGGCAGTTCAGCCAGTTCGGTAGCGTCGTGAACGTCGGGGATGTGATCCACGTGCAGACGCTTACGGAAGACCCAGTAGGTCCATGCCTGGTAGACGAAAACGACCGGCAGACCCAGCAAGGTCACGAAGGTCATAACGCCCAGGGTGTACTCGGAGCTGGATGCGTTCGCAATGGTGAGCGAGTATGCCGGGTCCAGGGTGGAGGGCAGAACGTTCGGGTACATTGCGGTGAAGATTGCCAGAGCGCCGAATGCGAGGAACACGGACAGACCAGCGAAAGCGCGGCCCTCACGGCCACCCTTTGCGGAAATCCAAGCAAACAGAACAGCAACCACAGCAAGGGCAGTGCACAGCAAGGAGATGCCGTTACCGCTGGTGAAGTCCAGGGCCAGAACCCATGCAACGATTGGCAGCAGCAGGAGGGGAGACCAGCGTACCAGGGTGTTGCGGGCACGGTCGCGGATGTCGCCGTCGGTCTTCAGGGCGATGAAGGCAAGACCCTGAACCAGGGAGAAGCCCACGAAGCCCAGACCGCCGAGCAGAACCGGCAGGGAGACCCATGCGAAGGGGCCGCCCACGCGGTCGCCGTTCTCGTTGATGGGCAGACCCATGGAGGTCAGACCCAGCAGCGCACCGACGAGCAGTGCGATACCGAAGGAGGAGACGGACAGAGCGATGGTCCAGTTACGAATCCACTTCTCGTCGTTCTTCTTACCGCGGTATTCGATGGCGACCACGCGCAGAATCAGGAAGACCAGCGCGAGGGTCAGGGGGATGTACAGAGCCGAGAAGAGGGCTGCGTACCAGATGGGGAATGCAGCGAACAGAGCTGCACCGCCGGACACAATCCACACCTCGTTACCGTCCCAGACGGGGCCGATGATGTTCAGCAGCAGACGACGTTCCTTCTCGTTCTTGGTGAACTTGGAACCCATCAGCATACCGACGCCCAGGTCGAAACCGTCCAGAATCAGGTACATGATGAAGAAAACACCAATGGCAACAAACCAGAGGGTGGGCAGGCCAGGCTGACCGGCAAAGATATTGAAATCAAAATTCATGGTGAATCAATCCTTACCCGCCTAGTAGGCGAACTCCAGCACATCGCGCTTGGACTTGTCGTTGGACTCGTCCTCGTGGGGCGACTGAACAAGCTCGGGCATTGCTCCCACCACACCGGCCTTGACGTACTTGATGAGCAGGTAAATCTCAACCACCATCAGCACGCCGTAGAGCAGACCCAGGGTGAGCAGGGAGAAGAGGATTTCTTCACCGGAAACACCCGGGGAGATAGCTGCTGCGGTGAACAGGTGGATCGAGGTGTCACCCTGAAGGTTCGGAGCCACAACGAAGGGCTGGCGGCCCATTTCGGTGAAGATCCAGCCGAGGGAGATAGCGAAGAAGGGAGCCAGGATAGACCAGACTGCAACACTCTTGAGCAGCTTGGACTCGGGAACGGTGCCCACGCCCTTCTTACGGGTAACCCACAGTGCGTAGAGGTACAACGGCACAACAATTGCGCCCAGGCCAATCATGCCGCGGAAGCCCCAGTAGGAGACCTCGAGGGAGGGCAGGTAGTCAATCCTCTGACCTGCACGCTCACCGTAGAGCGGGTTGTTGGACAGGTGGGTGCCGAACATAGCTTCATACTCGGGCACCAGGGTCTCGATGCCCTTCACCGGAGTGTCGAAGTTGTCGTGAGCCAGGAAGGACAGCACGCCGGGAACCTCGATGATGGTGTGGATCTTGTCGCAGCTCTGAGCGCCGAGCTCGCCGACGGTCAGAACGGAGAAGGCGGTGCCGTCGTGGCACGCAGCTTCTGCGGCAGCCATCTTCATGGGCTGCTCGTGGATCATCATCTGTGCCTGCAGGTGGCCGGATGCACCAACGCCGGCGAAGCCGATGAGGCCCACCACGGCGCCCAGGCGCAGGGACTTGAGCCAAACCTGGAAGTCCTTCTTGTCGCGTGCGCCCTTATCGGATTCACCAACAACGACCTTGCCGTCAACAACCTTGTCGATGCCGTCCTTGCGGCGGCGCCACAGCTTGTACCATGCGATACCGACCAGGAAGCCACCGGCAACCTGGATGGATGCGGTGATGACGTGAGAGAAGGTCACCCATGCGAGGGGGTTCATCAGCACTGCGCCGATGTCGGTCATCTGGGGACGACCGTCAATCATTTCTGCGCCGACGGGGTGCTGCATCCAGGAGTTTGCAACCAGAATGAAGAATCCAGAAATCCAGGAGCCGAGAACTGCCATGAACAGGCAGAAGGCGTGGACTGCGGGCTTGAGGCGGTCCCAGCCGAAGATCCACAGGCCGAGGAAGGTCGACTCAACGAAGAAGGCGAAGAGGCCTTCCATTGCCAGCGGAGCGCCGAAGACGTCGCCGACGAAGCGGGAGTATTCACTCCACGCCATGCCGAACTGGAATTCCTGAACCAGACCGGTGGCCACACCCATAGCGAAGTTAATGAGGTACAGCTTGCCCCAGAACTTCGTCATGCGCTTGTATTCGTCCTTCTTGGTACGAACGTAGCAAATGTACAGGTAGGTCACCACAAGGCCCAGACCCAGAGTCAGCGGAACCATGAAGAAGTGGTAGACGGTGGTGATACCGAACTGCCACCTACCAAAATCAAGGGGATCCATTGATAGGTCCTTACTATGTGTGTACTTAATGTGTGCTTGTGCCAGATTTCGGGTAGTCCTCCATCAATGGAGGGCGTACGAGAGTTACTGACACACTGTCTCTCATGCTTCTAAGGTACAGGGTTTTTCTGAGGAGCTGTGAGTATGCTGTGCATAGTATGGACGTTTATTGTTTGACGTTTCGCTAAAGGTACCTTGGACGTTATCCCTCGATGCGAGGGTGGTTAGAGGAATGAGACGCGATGGTGCCTTGCGGGGTTG
>NZ_CALJRY010000279.1 GCF_937976295.1 uncultured Rothia sp.
GAGCACGACATTCTGGACGGTATCGCTCTGTCCCAGCTGTAGGCTTGAATGCTCGCGCCGTGAACCGATGGTGGTTCACGGCGTGGCTCAGCTTGAGGAGTTTTAATGTTCCATTCTGAGCGTCGGCGAGGTATACCCCTGACCGGCTGGTCTTTTGCGCCATCTTTCGCCTGTGCGTCTCGTGCCTCTCGTGTATCTCGTGTATATGCTGTGCGCGCCTCGGTTAGTTCTGGTGGAGGCGCTACTCGCCGCATCCGTAAGGTTGCAGCGTTGGGTGCCAGTGCCGCGTTGACTCTTCTGCCGTTGTGGACCCCGCTGGCGCCTGCCGCCTGGGCGACGGACCCGACCCCTTCCGCTTCTGCGTCGCCGAGCCCTAAGAGGGAGGTGACGGCGACTCCTGCACCGTCGGGTACTGCGGTGCCGAAGACTTCTGCAACTCCGAGTCAGGGCGCGTCAACCACGAACGGTGATGATGTCCGTCAGCGCGAGTACTGGCTGAAGGAGTACGGTATTACCTCCCTGTGGTCGCAGGCTACGGGTAAGGGCGTGACGGTTGCTGTGATTGATACGGGCGTGGACGGCACCCACCCGGATCTTGAGGGTAATGTTCTGCGCGGCTATGACGCTTCGGGCGTGGGTAGCGAGGACGGCTGGAAGGGCCTGGGTGCTGAGCCGATGCACGGCACGGAGGTCGCTTCTCTGATTGCCGGTCACGGCCACGATACGCAGGGCTATTCTGCGATTGCGGGTCAGCCGGGTAAGCCGACCGGTATGATTGGTGTGGCTCCCGAGGCGAAGATTCTGCCGATTTCGCTGAATATGGGCACGACCGGCGGTAAGAGCATTGATGAGCAGATCCCTGCGGCGGTGCGTTATGCGGTCGATAACGGGGCTCAGATTATCAACATGTCGATTGGCTCGAATAAGACGAGCTGGCCGCAGAGCTGGGATGAGGCCTTTGCCTACGCTGAGCAGAAGGGCGTGCTGATTGTTGCGGCTGCGGGTAACCGCGGTAGCGGCTTGACGCAGGTTGGTGCTCCGGCGACGATTCCTGGTGTGCTGACGGTTGGTGGTATTGACCGGAATAAGCAGGTTTCTGAGGGGTCGTCGACTCAGGGCATTTCGATTGCTGTGGTTGCTCCGAGTACGGATATGATTGCGGCTGCTCCGGGTAATGGCTACATGTTGTGGTCGGGGTCTTCGGCTGCTGCTCCGTTGGTGACGGGTGTTGCGGCGTTGTTGAAGCAGAAGTATCCGAAGGAGTCGGCGGCTCAGCTGGCTCAGCGTTTGATTGCTTCGGCTGATGATGCTGGTGTGCCGGGCCGTGACCCTGTGTATGGTTACGGTATTCTCAATCCGCAGGATGCGATGGCTTTGGCCTCACCTACGGTGACTGCTAATCCGTTGGGTTCTATTTCTGAGTGGATTGCTGTGCATCGTAAGCAGCAGGTGAGTGAGCCGACTCCGAGTGATGCTGCGCCGGTTCATGAGGAGGGTGAGAGCATTGTGAAGGCGGCTGCGCCGGATGCGCGTCGTCCTCCGGAGGATCGTGGCTGGTTGCCGCCGGTGATTTTGGCGGCGCTGACGTTGTGGCTGACGATTATTACGGCTGGTTCGGTGCATCGTTTGCACAGGCTGCATGTGAGTGCGGGTGAGGCTGCGCGGATGGCTCGTGAGGCGGCGCATCATCCGGGTTCTCATCGGGGTGCTCGCCGTGCGTCGAAGAAGCCTCAATAAGCTGTACGGACTCAATAAGCTTGTAGGGAGGAGCGTTCGCAGGGCCTCTCGTTAGCGCTGTTTGATGACGTTTTTCTGTTGTGCGGGGGCTTTTTCTGTTCGCCCGGGGCTGACTTTTGAGTTAGCCCCGGGCTTTGGCGTTTGGGGCTGGCTTTCGCTGGGGAACGCCTCACTAAACGAAAATATCGAACATACCGCGCAAAAAACGGAAAGGGTAGTTTTGACCGTAACCCGCATCACGAGATGAACCCTGTTCAGATGCACAAAACTTTTAACTTAGGGTCAGCTCAAAGGGGCCATAAGTGCGAAATCACCTAAACAAAGGCGTAAAATAAAACACAACAGGTATGTGATAGACAGGCTCGTGCTGCTAGCCACTTCGCGTTGCGTAAGGACTTCCAGAGCGGGCCGCTTTGTTCGTCAGGGGAGCTTTCGGAACGAGCCGAAAGTTGCACATATCAACCTACCGGGGCTACCGAACCTCGGTACCTAAAGACTAGGAAGTAACAAAATGGCATTCACTAAGGTGGCACAGGACCGTCCTCGCGTCCTGATCGTCGGTGGCGGCTACGTCGGCTTCACCGTTGCTAAGAAAATCCAGAAGGCTATCAAGGAGACCGGTGGCGTCGTCACCATCGTTGAGCCGAACCCCTACATGACTTACCAGCCCTTCCTCCCCGAGGTTGCAGCAGGTTCCATGGAAGGCCGTAACGCAACTGTGCCGCTGCGCCAGCACCTGCGCGACACCGAGCTGATCCCCGGCCGCGTTGTCTCCATCGACCACGCAAACCGCACCGCTGTTGTTGAGCCCACCGACAACGGTGAGCCCTTCGAGCTGAAGTACGACGAGATTGTCCTCGGCGCAGGCGCTGTGACCCGCGCATTCCCGATTCCGGGTCTGGCAGAGGTCGCTATCGGTCTGAAGACCATTGAAGAGGCAGTCTCCGTTCGTAACTGGGTTCTGGACCGCATCGAGGTTGCATCCATGCTCACCGACGCTGAAGCACGTCGTCGTGCCCTGACCTTCGTCATCGTTGGTGGTGGCTTCGCAGGTGTTGAGACCATCTCCGAGCTCGAGGACATGGCACGCGTTGCTGTGGAGCGCAACGAGCGTCTCTCCGTTTCTGACCTGCACTTCGTCATGGTTGAGGCTGCACCGCGCATCATGCCCGAGGTTCCCGCAGACCGTGCAGAGAAGGTTGTTGCAGAGCTGCGTGCACGCGGCATCGAGATTCTGCTGAACACCTCCCTCTCCGACGCAACCGACGGCAACCTGCAGCTGATCAACATGGCTGACAAGTCCCCCGCAGGTGAGATCAAGACCGACACCCTGATTTGGACCGCGGGTGTGGCAGCATCCCCGATGCTGAAGAACACCGACTTCCCGATCGACGAGCGTGGCCGCGTTCGCGTGAGCGCAGACCTGCGCGTCACCGGCGACGACGGCGTGGTTGAGGGCGCTTGGGCTGCTGGCGACAACGCAGCTGTTCCGGACCTCTCCGGTGGCGGCGTGGGTGGCTTCTGCGTTCCCAACGCTCAGCACGCTTCCCGCCAGGCTGTTGTTCTGGCGAAGAACCTGCTGGCTGCTCGCCGCGGCGAGCCCCTGACCGATTACTACCACGAGACCATTGGTGTTGTGGCAGGTCTGGGCCTGTGGAAGGGCGTTGCAAACTTCAAGGGCAAGACCATTGGCGGCCCGCTGGCATGGATTATGCACCGCGGCTACCACGGCTCTGCAATCCCCACCACCGAGCGTACCGTTCGCGTTATGACCACCTGGGCACTGAACCAGATCTTCGGTCGCGACACCTCCTCGATTCGCCACCAGCGCTCCCCGCGCCTGGCATTCCAGGAAGCAACCGGTACTGCACCGACCCGCCAGAAGGCAAAGCTCTAAAATAGCCTGACTTAGGGGTATATCTCCCTGAGATGTGCACGTGAGATAAAGCAATGGGCGGTGTGGAAGACTTTGGTCTTCTGCACCGCCTATTGTGTGCCCGAGTGTTTGCGAGCTGTCTAGCTTAGCCGCCCACCAATGCTTTTGTATGATGCTTGTTGCGGCGGAGTGCGGGGAGCTATTTGAAATGTGTCTCTGCTTAGGTTCGGGTGCGTTTTCGTGGAATAATAAATGTTTGTGTCCCGGGCTGTTCGGGATGCGCCCTCATAGTCCAATTGGCAGAGACAGAGGACTTAAAATCCTTGTGTTCTGGGTTCGAGTCCCAGTGGGGGCACTGCGCGGACGCGCGTAGATGCGCGGTATAGATTTAGGCGGCGGCTCTTCCCGTGGGGGGGAGGGGCCGCCGCTTGCGTGTCTGGATGCGTTTAAAAGGCGATGCCCCCGACCCATACTATCGGGGGCATCGTGGAGTGGCGGTGCAGGCTAACGCATTCCGCGCACTCTCTTCACCGGGGTAGATGCGGTCATCCTTTGCCGGAATCAGGACGGCCGGCGGTGAAGTCTGTGAACCTATCGGTGATTACCTGCCTTCAGGATTCATGGGTTGAGGCAGGGAAAGGTTCGAAGCTTACTTGCGGCGCGCGGTGATCAGCGCGTCGATGGAGAACTTGCCTGCGCCGGTGAGAGCGAGGGCTGCTGCTACTGCGGCGAGGGTGAGGACGTATTCGTAACCGCCCTTGGATACGGAGAAACCTGCTGCGAGGTGGACGAAGAAGAGTGCGCCGCTCATGGAGATAACGGATGCGGCTGCCGCGATGCGGGTGCCTGCACCCAGGATAATCATGATGCCGCCGACCAGTTCGGTTGCCATGGTGAAGTATGCTGCTGCGGCTGCCATGGGGATGCCCATCTGTTCGAAGGAGGCGATGGTGCCCGCGGGGGTCCATTCGAATGCTTTCTGGGTTCCGTGCATGATCATGACGAAGCCGAAGACGAGTCGGAGGATGAGCAG
>NZ_CALJRY010000280.1 GCF_937976295.1 uncultured Rothia sp.
CGAATGTCGTTCTTCGGAATGTAGTTCTCAGCAATGGCGGCAGAAAGAATATGCGCCAGCACCATCTGCAGCTCGTGCACGTGCTTGCCGAGCTTCGCGTAGGACTCGGGGGAAAGCATAGAGCGCATCGCCGGGCCCGGAGGCAGGTGGCGGCGCGCCAAATCGTTGATCTGCAGGCGAATGTAGACCGCGAGCTGGTCAATCGGGTTCTCGATGCCCTCCAGGCCGACGCGCAGTTCGTTGAGGAAGCGTTCGGTCTCGTCCAGGGCGTAGGCGACCAGCAGTTCGCCCATGTCGGCGAAGTAGTTGTAGACCGCGGTGCGGCCGATGCCGGCGTTCTTGGCGACGTCGGTCATGGTCAGACCCGGAAGACCTCGGGTGTAGAGGATCTCGCCGAAGGAGTTGAGGATGGCGCGCTTGGTGTTTTCGCGCTGGGCGGCGTTGGTTGCTGCAGAAATACGAGGCATAGTGACACTCTACCCCAAATCGTCAGCAAATGACGAATTTATGGAATGTGTCACCAAGAAATTTGCACAATTCATGCGAATTTACGTGTTTGTGACGAATAACCGCCCCTAAAGGAACCCCAAACGAGTCGCCGCCGCCAAATCAGCACCCACCAACGACGCAATCGGGTACCCCGTATGACCGCGCCCCGGAGTCACCTGCAACAAAGTCCGCGCCCCCAAACCCTCATAAAAAGCACTGCCCTCCTGTACCGCAATACGCGCCGACCAGCTACCCTCCGCGCTGGTTGCCATACGCCGACGACCCGACGGCGAGCGCCCATCCAACACACCCACATGCCAACTCATCAACAGACGCTCATGCGAGGAAGGATTCAACGCCGCCCGTTCACGCACCCGGGTAGGCACACCGTCGGCACCGCCGCCACCGATGAAGGTCGCGCCGCCTCCACGAATCCACCCAATATCGTGCGACAGCAGCTCGTAGCTGAGGAACTCCGCGCCACCCGAATAGCCCGCAAGCCAGACGCGGCTCATATCCACCTTGTACGCCAGTGCGATCTCTTCAATGAGGGCGCGGACCATCCTGCCGTTTGAGCGGGCGCGAACCCACCAGTTATAGGTCAGCGGAGGCGCGTAGGAGTCGGCATCCTTCAGGCGAGGCTCGCGCAAGCTACCCGGCGACAGCACCGGAACCGACAGCATATTGAACTCAGCCGCCACCTGCGCCAACTCGGCACGCAGGGGAGAGGTGCGGCGCAACAGGCGACTACCGGCACGCGAAAGATGATCACCATCAAAGTAAAACAGAACGCCGGGCGCAGACTCAGACTCGGACAGAAGATGCAGGTTATCGACCCGGTAGTAGATATTGCGTCCCCGATGCGTAAACGACCGGTAACCGAGCAGCTCAGAGGACGCCAGAAGCATCGGCTCCAACAGAGAAAGACCGGTACGCACAGCCTGCGCTGTATAGGTCAACAGCGGATGCAGACGCGGAATATGCGCGCTCAGCCGCCGCTGGTTACGGTGGTGCCGCTGACTCCGCGCTCGCCGTAGAGAGCCACGAACCGAGCGGCGCACCGAGGGGCGAATCGAGCTCTGCACCGAGGCATGTGAAGCACGCCCCGCCTCCAGCGGGGACGCCACCTGCCCGGTACGGTGAACTCCGCTGCGGTGAACTCTGCGGCTCAGACTCTTCATACCTCCATTGTAGGTGCGGGGATTCTGCAGGCGCCGGGGCCTGCCCACACTCTTGAGCTGTCCACACTCTTGAACTGTCCACACTCTTGAATGGAGCCCATAAACCTGCCTCCGGTACGGCATATAGGTACTATTAGATAGGCTCGGGTGGCAGACGAGCCGGTGAACCCTGCCCTGCATAGCAGAATCACCACCACGCGTGAGGGCTCGTACCTTACGTGAAGAAACACATCGCATGAAGAAAGACTTGGGGAAAGTAATGGCTAAACCCGTTAGCGAATCTAAGGCTCAGACGAGCACCGTCAAGGTGCCCTGGGCTGGTCGCCGCGGCTACTTTGATCTGCTGCTGGGCGCATCCTGCGTCATCCTGATCATTTCGAATATTGGTGCAACTAAGGGTGTGGAGTTCGGTCCGCTGCCCTTCGAGCTGCCCCTGATTGGCTCGACCATCGTCACCGACGGTGGTTTCTTCCTCTTCCCGCTCGCCTACGTGATTGGCGACCTTCTTTCTGAGGTGTACGGCTTCAAGCGTGCCCGCCGCGCGATTGTGGCGTCCTTCAGCTCGGCTGCTTTTGCTGCCCTGTGCTTCCTGCTAATCGTGCACCTGCCCGCCGCGAGCTTCTACACCGGCCAGGAATCGTTCGCGCAGGTTCTCGGCCCGGTCTGGCAGATTTTTGTGGGCTCCCTGCTCGGTTACCTCTTCGGTCAGACCCTGAACGCCTGGGTCATGGTGGCGATGAAGAAGGCATGCAAGGGCCGTTTCCTGTGGCTGCGCATGATTGTCTCCACCCTGGTTGGCGAGCTGCTCGACACCCTCATCTTCTGCTCCATCGCGGCACCGGTACTCGGCATCGACACCGTGGAAGCATTCATTAACTACGTACTCATCGGCTATATCTACAAGTGCCTGGTCGAGGTGCTCCTCATGCCGATCAGCTACCCGATTATTGGTTGGTTCAAGCGTCACGAAATCGAATACGTGGCGTAAACTAACCTCCTTACAGCTGATGTGCGCAGCCGCCCGGCCTAACGACTGGGCGGCATTGCCATTTCAGCTTTGTTCAATACACAGCATGTCTAAGAAAGAGATACGTTATGTCTAAACTGCAGGGGAACACCCCCGAGCAGTCGAAGAACGACTCGTTGAATCGTTCCCTCTCCCACGGCCAGTTGACCATGATTGCGATGGGCTTGGCGCTGGGTACGGGCCTGTTCCTGGGCTCCTCCTCCGCCATTAAAATTGCGGGCCCCGGCGCAATCATCTCTTACGCTATTGGTGCAATGATTGCGGCAACCATTGCTGCGTGCGCGGGCGAAATGTCCGTGCGTCACCCCGTCCAGGGCGGTTTCGGCACCATTGCGAGCCGATACCTGAACCCCTTTAGCGGCTACCTGACTCGCTGGGCGTATTGGGCATGCACCGTGCCGCTGGCTGGTGCTGAGCTGGTGGCGGTTGGTCACTACATGGAGTACTGGTTCCCGGACGTTCCCCTGGCAGTGTTCGTCGCTCTCTTCGGCGCAATTATTCTGGTGCTGAACCTGGTGAGCGTGAAGTCCTTCGGCACCCTGGAGTTCATGCTCTCTTCGGTTAAGGTTTCTGCTGTCGTCGCGTTCATGGTGATTGGTGTTCTGCTGGTGTTCGTGGGCCTGCCCGGCCACGCCGCGGCGGGTACCGCAAACCTCGTGAACGACGGCGGCTTCCTGCCCAACGGCCCGGCATCCATCTGGATTTCGATGGCTGTTGTCATGTTCTCCTTCGGCGGTGTGGAAATGATTTCTCTCTCCGCGGCGGAGGCGAAAGACCCGGCACGCTCGGTGGCAACCAGCGTGAAGGCAATGATTTGGCGCCTGTCCACCTTCTATGTGGTGTCCGTGGCAATTATTCTGTGCCTGGTGCCCTGGCAGACCGCCGCGCAGAACTCGGAGCTGACCAAGTCGCCGTTCGTACTCGTCTTCTCTGAAATGGGTATCCCCTTCGCATCGGACATCATGAACTTCGTGGTGCTCGTTGCTGCGCTCTCTGGGGCTAACGCCTCCCTGTACGCGGCAACTCGCCTGCTGCACGCCCTGGGCTCTGACCGTATGGCCCCCGCGGTGGCTGCACGCACCTCCTCGCGCGGCGTGCCGGTCGTGGCTCTGCTCATCTCCTTCACCGGCGTTATCGTGGCGACCGTAATGGCTATTGCCAAGATTGGCGATATCTTTGCCCTGCTCATGGCGCTGGTGACCCTGTGCATCCTGGTCGTGTGGGTCATGATTCTGCTGACCTACCAGGCGTACAAGAAGGACCAGAAGGACGCCTCCTCCTTCACCGTGCTGGGCGGCCGCCTCACCGCAGGTTTGGCTCTGGCGGGTGTTCTGGCGACCCTGGCGGCAATGTTCATGCTGCCCGGCTCGGGTGTTCAGGAATCCATCATGGTCGGCATCGTCTTCTTCGTGCTGATTTCTATTGGCTACGCCATCTCCTCGAAGGTTCAGGGCGGCTATGAGCGTCCCGACCTGGACGCTATGCACGCCGAGGAGAACACCGGCACGGCACAGCGCTAAATAGCATGAAAGCCTCGTGAGGCTACAACATAAAAGGCACCGGATGGGGGGAGCACCCCCGTTCGGTGCCTTTCCTCTTTGTGGTCTAGACGGCACCGTTCTGAGCGGTGTGAGTGTGCCCGTAGAATAGTTAACTATTCGTACCCGTCAACGAGGCAAGAAGCCGCAGAAGCCGGGTGCGAGCACACATTGCACAACACGCCCCTAAGGCGTACTGACGGAAGGCACCTTCGTGTCCCACAACGACGATACCCGCAGCCACGCTGCAGCGGGGACCGCCGGATCGCGCACCCTGAAGCGTTCTCTGTCCCAGGGACAGATGACCATGATCGTGATGGGTTCCGCGCTCGGTACGGGCCTCTTCTTGGGTTCGGGCACCGCCATTGCGATGGCTGGTCCCGCGGTCATTCTCACCTACGCTATTGGTTCTGCGCTCGCTTCGGTGATTGGTGCGGCAACCGGTGAAATGGCGGTTCGCTACCCTGTCCGTGGCGGTTTCGGTACTATTGCTACCCGCTACCTGGGTCCCTTCGCGGGCTTTTTGACTCGCATCGCCTACTGGACGGCGACTGTTCTGATTGCCGGTGTTGAGCTGGTGTCGGTTGCGATGTACCTGAATTATTGGTGGCCGCAGCTACCCCTGTGGGCTGGTATCGCCTCCTTTGGTGTGGCGCTGATTGTGCTGAACCTGACCAGCGTGAAGTCTTTCGGCATGCTGGAGTTCTTCCTGTCTTCGATTAAGGTCATTTCGATTGTTGCCTTCCTGCTGGTGGGCCTGTGCCTGGTTTTCTTTGGCCTGCCCGGTCACGCTGCGGTGGGTACCGCGAACCTCTTCAATGACGGCGGTTTCATGCCTAACGGTCCCCAGTC
>NZ_CALJRY010000281.1 GCF_937976295.1 uncultured Rothia sp.
TTACCAAAGCTGCTCAATCAGCTAACTTCGACTTAGGTGGCAACACCAGTGTAACGGCTATGGCAGAAGGTGGACTCTGGCCAACCTGGCTCTTCATTTTCGCGGGCAATCATATGCCTTGGGTCATCTTAACTTTAGTACTTCTGGTTTCGCTAGCAGGTCTCTACTATGTCAATAAGGTACGCAAATCCTAGGAAGGAGTAAAAGTAATGAAGAAACTCTTAATTATGTGTGGCTCAGGTATTGCCACTTCTACGGTTGTTGCAGGTAAGGTCAAAGATTGGTTGAAAGCAAATGGTTATAGCGATTCTGTCCAAGTATTCCAATCCAAGGTGGCCGAAGAGGTTAACCGAATTGATGACTATGATGTGGTGATTTCGACGACAGTGGTGCCAGATTCTATCAAGGACAAGGTGATTATGGGCTTGCCACTCTTAACCGGCATGGGATTGGATGCCCTTTGGTCAGACCTCAAGTCTCAGTTGGAGGCTTAATCAGAAAAATCCTTATGGACCTTAAGGAGGGAACTTTATGACGGTTGATTTCAAAGGCAAGTTCTTTATCTTTAATCCCAAATCCTATCTCTACGGAGAGCACTTACTGGGACGTGACTTGTTACTGCCTCCATCAAAAAGAGCCAATTTTTATCCTCCTGGTATACAACCAAGTCGGGAATCTTTCCATGCATATCAAGATTAATTCCAAGCGAGGCAAAATATTCTTCTTTATAATACGCCGTCTTGTTATCAGCATCGCCAATATATAGAACCCTCCCTCCTGGTATAAATCGAGGACAAAATTCCTCAACCATAGATTTAATTAATTTGTTTTGACCACCAGGGTTAATGTATACAATTTCATTCGAGGGCATACGAACCGGAATCTTAGCCATTCTACGCTCTTCACGTTGCAATTCCACTAGGCTCGGAGCGTATGCTAGATATTCTTCAAGGGCAATAGCAAATTCACTAGAATTATCATCGTTTCCCGAGTACATACGAATCACATTTAGCGCATTGGGGCTAACCCTATAAACATTCTTGGGTGAGTTAGTCGCGCGGTCCGGATCATCATCATTGTGTTCGCAAAAAGCTGCCGCTACAAATTGATGAAGAACCTCTCTGCGTACAGTCTCTCTGGAGTTTTCTGCAATTGGGTAATCAAAATTATTTCTCATCCATTCCATTAGACCGTGCACTCCAGACCGATTATTTGTTGCCCGGCTCCAGGAATCTCCTTCACGGAGGTTCAACAGCGACAGAAGAGTCCTTGCGGCCATATCGTTGGTTCGCTTTTCGTCAAATTCAAAGAGTTTTAAAAGGTTTTTAGCTTCTTCAATCATGGTCATACAGCTTTCTCCTCCATAATCTGTAGAGATTCGATATTATCTGAAAGAATCTCAGAAATGTCCTGAGTCGGTTGTTTTGAATGGGCAAGTTTTCGCAAAGAACTTATTGACGGAAACGGAAGTTGACGCAAATCTCCAGCATTTACCTGGGTATGCCCACTGAAAATGCGAAAATAATCGTCTACTTGGGCTGAATTTAGCCATCGCTCAATTCCTATAGCGACGTCCTTTTCAAGACCCGAGCCATTATTGTGAATATAATTTACCTTATTATCTATTGCGAACAAGTTATTTGAATGGTACAAGGCTGCGCTTATGCGACGCTTCTCTTCTTTTGCAGAGAAACGCTTTACAAGGACATACCAGCCTGACGGAATGACATTTTTTGCAGTATTTGGATGGAACCCATCAACCCACTGTTCTTTCTTGCAAGATTCAAGCGGGTGGATTACTTGTCCATTAAATATATGGGAAGCATGAATGAGAGGTAGAGAACCAACAAGTTGATTCTCAAGAAGAATCTCACGAGAGCGGAAACCCACCACTTTACCCGTCGAAACATTCAGATTCAAAGAGGATAATGTTTCCTTGGCGTGGGACATTCGCTCAATAATCTCCCCGTCATAATCTGTATTGGGGACAAAGATAAAATCACCAGTTACAACTTGAGTGTACGGAACCGAACGCGTAGAGACTGTTCCCTTATGGTCATGCGATACACTTAGCTGCACATGAGATTTTGCTACTCCCTTATACATACCAGTGATAACTGTTTCTTGGAGTACTCCAGACTCTCCAAAAACAGAAGAACGGGACTCAAAACTATGGATAGAATCGATACTAGATTTTTTGAGTAAATCTTGGCGAAAAGCAGTGTAGTAGGTTCCATTCATCCATGAACGCGGAGTAATGGACACCTGATAGCCACCATCCTTCAAAAGGCGCTCACCTAGGGACATGAAGGCAGCATACATATTGGGCACATTGCACCCATGCGAGCGTAGAATTTGGGCTACTTCTGACTTACTTGCAATCTTAAAATACGGTGGATTCTGAATAACATAGTCAAACAGGCTCTGACCTTGCAAAGCCCATTCAATAAAATCTTGATTAACGTATTCAAGATGTACCCCGGGGCGAGAACAATCTTTCAGAGTATTCTTCAACGCAGGGATGAGCTCAGAATCTTTTTCTACAGCAATAATCTCAAGATTAGTTTCTGGAGATTCTCGTGTAAATCGGTCCACAACTGCTGCTGTCAATATGCCAGATCCTGCGCCAGGGTCTAGGATACGAACATTATTGGAAGTTGGAAGAGGCAACATCTGCGCCATCATCTGCGCGACTGCGAGCGGGGTAAAAAACTGACCTTGGTCGCTTTGACTCTTCTCATCGAGAGCGCTCATAGCCTGCTGTCGTCGTATCTCAGCGCGTTCCACAAATTCCATACTTCAAGGGTAACTGCACCCCTGATGCGTGCCAAGTTAGTTCGTCATCTCAGGAATGTCCTACGCAAATTGCTGTATTTTCTAAGTTAGACAGCAGAGAACCCGGCGGTACACGAGGCACCAGCCGGGTTCTCCACTCAAACAGGTCAGCACACAGCCGGAAAAGCTACAGCAGCGAAAGAGGCTACTTCTTCTTTTCCTTCTCCTCGCTCGAAGACAGTGCCGCAATGAAGGCTTCCTGAGGAACCTCCACACGACCGACCATCTTCATGCGCTTCTTGCCTTCCTTCTGCTTCTCCAGCAGCTTACGCTTACGCGAAATATCGCCGCCGTAACACTTCGACAGAACGTCCTTACGCATCGCACGGATATTCTCGCGGGCAATAATACGCGAACCGATAGCCGCCTGAATCGGCACCTCAAACTGCTGGCGAGGAATCAGCTCACGCAGCTTAGACGTCATCATCAGGCCGTACGAGTACGCCTTATCGCGGTGAGTAATGGCGCTGAACGCATCCACCTTCTCACCCTGCAGCAGGATGTCGACCTTCACCAGGTCGGCCTCTTCCTCACCGTCGAACTTCCAGTCCAGCGACGCATAACCGCGGGTACGGGACTTCAACTGATCGAAGAAGTCGAACACGATCTCTGCCAGGGGCAGGCGGTAACGCATCTCCACACGATCCTCAGACAGGTAATCCATACCGCCGATCTGGCCGCGGCGAGCCTGGCACAGCTCCATAATCGCGCCAATGTACTCGCTCGGGGCAATAATCGTACACGCCACCATGGGCTCGCGAATCATCGCGACCTTACCCTCGGGGAATTCGCTCGGGTTGGTCACGCGCTTAGCGTTACCCGCCTCATCCACCACGTCGTAAATAACGTTCGGTGCGGTCGAAATCAGGTCCAGGTTGAACTCGCGTTCCAGGCGCTCACGCACAATCTCCAGGTGCAGCAGACCCAGGAAGCCACAGCGGAAACCAAAGCCCAGAGCCGCAGAAGTCTCCGGCTCGTAAATCAGCGCGGCGTCGTTGAGCTTCAGCTTATCCAGTGCGTCACGCAGCGCCGGGTAGTCCGAACCATCAATCGGGAACAGGCCCGAGAACACCATCGGCTTGGGGTCCTCGTAACCGCCCAGAGACTCCTGCGCAGGCTTAGCGGCGGAAGTAACGGTATCACCCACACGGGACTGACGGACGTCCTTCACACCGGTAATGAGGTAACCCACCTCGCCCACGCCCAGGCCCTTCGACGGCACAGGCTCCGGCGAAATCACACCGATTTCGAGCAGGTCATGCTCAGCGCCGGTGGACATCATCTTAATCTTCTGACGCGGCTGCAGGCTACCGTCCACAACACGCACATAGGTGACCACGCCGCGGTACGAGTCGTACACCGAGTCAAAAATCATGGCACGCGCCGGGGCGGATGCGTCACCCTGCGGGGCGGGAATCGCCTCCACAATACGGTCCAGCAGCGCCTCCACGCCCTCACCGGTCTTACCCGATACGCGCAGAACCTCGTCCGGCTCGCAACCAATCAGGTTCGCCAGCTCCTCAGCGTACTTATCGGGCTGCGCCGCGGGAAGGTCAATCTTGTTCAGCACCGGGATGATGGTCAGGTCGTTCTCCATCGCCAGGTACAGGTTCGCCAGGGTCTGAGCCTCAATACCCTGGGCGGCATCCACGAGCAGAAGCGCACCCTCACACGCAGCCAGGGAGCGGGACACCTCATAGGTGAAGTCCACGTGGCCGGGGGTGTCAATCATGTTCAGCGCGTAGGAGGTGCCGTCAACATCCCAGGGCATGCGCACAGCCTGAGACTTAATGGTGATGCCGCGTTCACGTTCAATGTCCATGCGATCCAGGTACTGCGCCTTCATATCGCGCGGGGCAACCACGCCGGTGGCCTGCAGCATACGGTCTGCGAGGGTGGACTTACCGTGGTCAATGTGGGCGATAATGCAGAAGTTGCGAATAATCGCGGGGTCGGTCGCCGCCGGAACGGGCGGGTTCTTCGACATGGGTGCCAATCACATCATCCTTTCGAGATGCTGGCTGCGGGTATGGGCATAGTTACCTATCATTTTCCCATACCCGCGCCATATGTGCGAACGGACCTAGCGTTCCGAAGAATCCTCCGCGGATTCCGCACCATCATCGCCAGGATTTACCCCCTCGGAGGCGCCGCTGAGGGAATCCAGGTACCCCTCAATATCCTCGGCAATCACCTCACCGGAGACAGTGCGCAGAGTCGAATCCATCTTCTGCTCAATCTCACGCACCAGCTCAACCTTCTCGTAGTCCTTCGCCATTTCTTCGGCGAGCTCCGCCTCCCACTCATCAGCGTGGGCGCGCAGGCGGTCGTACTCCTCCGACTCGACCTTAATACCGAGGATGACCTCCAGCGCCTCGATCAGGCTCACGACCGCACGCGGGTTCTGCTGGTCAAAGCTCAGATACCCCGGGATGCTCATACGCAGCATGACCGAAGAAGACAGGCCGTGCTCGGCGGCGAGCGCAGACATCGCCATCGTCACCGAGGTGGGACCGGTGTAGTCCTCGTGCAGAATACCGGGGATTGCCGCCAGCTTCTCGTCGTGAGTGGTCAGCGTGTACGGGTACGGGCGGGTGTGCGCCACCTGATCCTCAAAGGTCTCAACGAAGATCGCGTGGTCCACGTGGAGCTTCTTCACGTACTTGAAGAAGCGGGTCATGAACCGCTGCAGGCACAGGCTCGGGGCGGGGCCGGTCACCACGAGCAGGCGCAGGCGGCGCTCCGGGATGGTGACCATGTTGTAGAAAATCTTGGGCCACACCAGAACCGTGGATTCGGAGTCGTCATTGTTCAGCAGCTGCGGGGCGACGGAAGCGTAGTCGTAGAAGTCGTCCATGTCGAAGCCGGGGCTCTCATCGCACGGGTCGAACGCGCGGTGAATCACGTCGAGGGCGTCCTCACCGTTGCCCGGGGGTTCCTTCGCGGAGTTGAAACCGACCAGCATGACGGTCGTGTAGTTGTCCTCCTCGGAGGATTCGCTCAGGCGCAGCTTGCCGAGCAGGCCCTTCTTCGCGGGCTGTTCTGTGGAGGCGGGCTTGGCGAAAGCGTCAAAGAGTCGGGCGGGAGGGAAGTTCGGCTGGCTCATCGTTGTCCTTAGCTCGTGGTCGGTGGTTGTATGGTTGGTAGTTGTGTGGTGTGTATCGGCGGCGCACTCGCGTTTTCCCCGGCGATGCGTGCAACGCCGTTTAGGGCGCTCACGATAGGCGCGGGTTGTGCGGTACCGCCGATAGTTCCCACTATACGGGCTCCCGCGCAACCCGCAAGCGGTTTCGTCACCGGGCGGGTGCCTCCAAAGAATCCGTGCCAAGAATGGGCGAAGAATCCGGGCATAAAGAAACCCCCTGCATTCCCCTTAGAGGAGGGGGAACACAGGGGGTCTCTGCCCTTAAACCAGAGAGATACTCACGTACCCCGCAAGTTTTAGAAAGCCTTGTTTACCAGCGTAGCAAGACCGGACTTCTTGTTTGCAGCGGTCTTCTTGTGCAGAACACCCTTGGAAACAGCCTTGTCCAGCTTACGGTTCACAAAACGCAGAGCCTCAACAGCAGCTTCCTTGTTCTGTGCCTCAACAGCAACCTTGACCTTGCGGGTCGCGGTCTTCAGCTCGGACTTTACAGCGTTGTTACGCAGGCGAGCCTTCTCGTTGGTGAGGATACGCTTCTTCTGAGACTTAATGTTAGCCACAATTAAACTTTCTGTTTTGTCTTATTGGTCGGTGAGGGCGACGCTGGCCGATCATCGACTGAGCGGCGTGGGGATGCCTATGGCAACCGGCCAGCAGTGCCCGATGACCATCGGACACTCAACCACACATAATACCAGATGAACAGCCTCCACGACAGACCCTCGCGGAGAGAAAAATACTGTGAAAACCGCTACACGCAGCCTCCACATCTAACGCCGGTCCCCCTTGCAGGTTCCCGGTATAAAGTATCCCGGCATCAAGCACAGGAGTTAGCCGTTACGGCGAGTCCACGCACGCTCAATCAGGCGGAACGTATCCTCCGGCATCATCGCACCTTCACGGCGCATCGCACCCGGGCGAACACGAATCACACGGTTCAGCTTCACCTCAGAGGCGCGGCCCTGCGGATCCCACGGGCCCGAACCAATATCAAGGTAATTCGGATCAGCGTGCTCACGGTTATTGTGGTCCTTGCTGGTCATCATCAGCGCCAGCAGGTACTCACCGTCACGACCCACCAGAAGCACCGGGCGGTCCTTACCCTGCGAGTGGTCCTCCTCGAAAGGAACCCACGTCCACACGATTTCACCCGGGTCAGCGTCGCCGTCCAGGGAGGGCGAGTACTCAAAGTTGATCATGTCGCGGTAATCGCCCGGGTAATCCGAACCGCCGGATGCGCCGGTCGAAGCCGGTGCGGAAGGCTTATGCGCCGAGGACTTTGCCGAGGTGTTTGCCGAGGAAGACTTCGGGGCGCTCGGCTTAGGCGCCGAAGAGCCGGAGGTACGAGCCTCACCCTGACGAGATTCACCCTTGTGAGATTCACCCTTCTGGGAGGACTCGGAGCCGCCCTTAGACGCAGTAGCGTCGTTGAGGGCATCCTCTGCCGCCTTCTGCAGGAAGGGCAGCAGGGCAAAGAAAATTTTCTTCAGAATTTCGAGCATGGGCTCTATTATGCACTACAGGCGCGGAGGTAGAGCAATCGCCAAAACAGCCTGCTCCACCGCATACACCGCATCCTGCGACTCACCCTTCAGCTGGGCGTCCGCATCAGCCAGAAGCTGCACAATATGCGCCAACTGCGCGCCGGTAAAACGGCGGCCGTCACGCTGAGCCTGCTCAACCTGCCACGGTGCCATGCCCACCTCACGCGCCAGCTCGTTAGCGCTCATACGCACGTGGTGCACGCGCGCAATATTGCGGATACGCATGGCGAGCGCGCCAAGCATCGGAATCGGCTCCGTGCCGGTGGCAAGGGAGTGGCGGAGCAGACGCAGAGCCTCCGGGGCGTTACCGGAAATCGCGGCGTCACTGACGCGGAACGCGGTGACCTCGGTGCGGCCGCCGTAGTAGCGGTTCACCGCCTCCTCGGTGATTTCGCCGGGTACGTCTGAGAGCAGCTGCTGGCATGCGGCGGCAAGCTCCGCAGTGTCGGAGGCGGCGGCCGTCAGCAACGCCAGGGCGCCGCCGGTAATCGGGCGCTGGGCGGCGGCAAACTCCCCCGCCAAGAACTCGCTCTTCTCGCGGTCGGTCTTGAGCGCCTTGCAGTTGATGAGCACGAACTGGGAGCGCACCAGGTCGATGAGCTTCTTGCCGCGGTTACCGCCCGAGTGGTGCAGAATCAGCATGATGTCCGGCTCGGGGGCGTTCAGGTAGGCGAGCGTATCGGTCAAAAACTCGTCACTCATGGAGGCGAGGTTCTCCACCTCAATGATCTTTGCCGAGCCGAACAGGGAGGGCGAAGCGTGCAGGGTCAGCTCCCCCGCCGTGTAGGTGGCGGCGTTAATCTGTACGCGGTCCACCTCCGGGTGGATGCTGCGGAAGAGCTCGCGCAGGCGTGCCGCGGCGCGGGAGGCGAAGTACTCCTCCGGGCCGTAGAGCATGACGGCGGGTGCCGGGGTGACGGTACGCCACGCGGTGTCGAGGGCGGGGCCGCCTCGGCGGGCGTAGCCTCGGGAACCACCACGCTGGGTTGAACGCTTACGCTCGGACACGCTTATCACTCGCCTTTATCTGCAGGGTACGGGCTGAACTCGGCCCCGCTGCGCACGGGGGTGCTGCGCGGGTAGAGTCTCGAGTATCCATCATAGCGTTTTCTTCTCGGGTGCCTCCTAGCGTTGGGCAGGGTGAATTGGTCAGGGTTAGTTGGTTAAGAACGGGCGGGCTGATGAGTGCGCTGATAGGCGGGCGCGGTGTGCGGTACCACCCGCAAATACTGCCGGTGCGTGACCGCACGGTAGCGGCGCGCATCCACCCACCAGAGGGCAATACTCAACACCAGCACGCAGAGGGCGCTACACACCACCGCCGGCACGCTCGAACCGGGCTCCCACGGGTTACCCGGCGCGTGCGCGGCAGTGTGCGCCGCCCACTCGATACCCTGCGCGGCAAGACCACCAGCTCGAAGGCACAGATCCGCCAGAGCGGGCAGACCCAGGAGCATGAATCCGAGCGCCACCAGCCCGGCGAGCATACTCAGCGGCGCCAAAGGAGCGGCAATCAGATTTGCCGGAACAGAGTAGAGCGGCACCTTACCGCTCATCGCCAAAATCAGCGGAGTACACCACAGGGACGCCACGATCGGCGCGGCGAGCATTTCCGCGCAGAACACCGGCATGACGCGCATGAGCAGGCGAATCAGCGGCGGGCCCAGCAGAATCAACGCGGAGGTTGCCGTCACCGACAGGGCGAACCCCATATCCACGGCGAGGTGCGGGGCGGCAAGCAGACATATCAGCACCGTGGTTTGAAGAGCCGCCAAGGACTGACGACCCGAACCGCGCAGCATCGCGTAGGCACCGAGCAGACCCATGGCGAGGGAACGAATCACCGAGCCCTCAGAGTCCAGCAGCATGGCGTAGGCGAGCACCGCCGCAACCCCGCACAGCACCATGACGCGGTGCGGAATGGCGAGGGTGCTAATCCGGTGCACGAGCGGCGGCAGGGCGTGGGCGTTTGGCGGGGCGGATTGTTGAGGCTGGGCAGGGCGGTGAGCATGAGCCGTGCCTCTCCCCCACAGCCGTTCTTTCAACGAGCGGAGCAGCAGGTATGCCCTGGCGAAACGGTACGGGCGAATCGCCAACACCAGCCGGTACGCCGCCAAAAACACAATGGCAATATTCGCCCCGGACACCGCCGTAATATGGCTGAGCCCGCTGAGCTTATACTCCTCCCGCGCGGTGGAACTCATCAGCGAATCGTCCCCGTAGGCGGTGCCCAAAACCAGCGCCGCCGACTCCGTGTCGAGGGTGTCCAGGGCGCGGGTGCGCAACTGTTCCTTGAGCGTGGACAGGTACGGCTCCTCCGCAGGCCGGTTGACGGTGTTCGACCCGGCACCGTAGGCGGGGGCAGACATCGGGAAAATAGTTGCGCCGCTCAGCTTCGCCGTGGAACCGTTAAACTCCACGGTGCCGAGGGCGGTCACCTTCATGCCCGGATAGATCGCCTGCGAGCGCCCGGTACCGCTCCCCTGCTGCTTAGCCGCCGAGCTTGCCTCTGAACGCTGCGCGGCGCTCTTTGCCGAACCGTCACGCCGGTACACACGCACCCGCTCATTCACCAGCGCACGCACGCTCCGGCCCTGAATTTCCTCCAGCTTAATAACCACCAGGGTCGTGCGCGGATCCACGCGGCGAACCTGCTCCACCGTGCCATTCAGACGAAGCGAGGCACCCTGCGCCTGCTGTAGCGTGGCGCGGGATGCATCCACACCCGTAGCGCACAGAAGCACCGCCTGAACCGTCACAATACACGCCAGAAAAACCAGCTGACCTGTCGTGCGAAACAGCAGGCTGTAGGGCATCACCGCACGCGGCGGAAAGAAGAGCAGAATCGCCAGACACCCCAGCAGGGCAATGAGCACGCACGCCAGCGGATGCACCACCCGCCACGTGCCCACGGTCAGCGCCGCCGCGGTAAAAGCCCACAGTGCCAGCACCGTGAAACTCAGGCGAAAGTCCAGGTGAATGAGGCTTCCTTGGGCGCGCAGCTCCTGCTCATCGCGGCGGGTACGCCACCGTTCAGCGCCGATGCTCCAGCGGTAGCGGGCGCGGCGATACGCCGTAGCCGCGGACCGGGTGAGGCGCCGGGTGAGGCGCCGGGTGAGGCGCGAGGACCCGGGAAAGAGTTCCCGCTCCCCTGCCTGCTGGCGGTTCTGCTGGCGGTTTTGCCGGTGGTTCTGCTGGTGGTGCATTAGACCGTCACCAGCGGGCGCAGATTCTCCAGCATCGACGGACCAATACCGGGCACCGCATCCAGCTCATCCACGCTACGGAAACCGCCGTGCGCCTCACGCCAGGCAATAATGCGCTGAGCCATCGCCGGACCAATACGCGGCAGGGTCTGCAGCTCCTCAGCGGTGGCGGTGTTAATGTTCACCGGGGTTGAACCCTTCTGCGCGCTCCCCGAAGCGGTCAGCGTGCGTGCAGGCTGAGGCTGAGTACCGCCGTTCTGCGCTGCACCATTCGCCGCGTTACTCTGACCGGCATTTGCCGTGCCACCATTGGGCTGAATCTGCGCCGGAGCGGCCGTCTCACCACGATGCGGCACATAAATCTGCACACCGTCACTCAACGCACCGGCAAGGTTCACGCGATCCAGGTCAGCATCCGCGGCGGCACCGGAGGCGGCGGCAATCGCATCCACAGCACGGCCCTGCGCGGGCAGTGTGTACACGCCGGGGTTGTTCACGGCACCCGCCACGTGCACCCGCACGGTAGCCTCACCGGAGGCGCCACCCTGCGCGGATTCACTCGGGTTAGCGCCCGGCTGAGCAGTAGACTGAGCACCGGGGCTCTGCTGGGCACCCACCGCCTGCACCGACTCGGCGGTAGCACTCGGGGAGGCAATCTGCTCGGCACGCGGCGCCGCCGAAAACTGGGTCACGCCCCACACCACGGCAACCAACGCCAACACCGCCACCAGAAGCAGCACGCGCGGCGACAAGCCCCAACGGGTACTGCGGGTGGTGCCGGGCTGATCGGCCTGCTCCCACTCCGCCCAGTCATCCACCTCGTTCCAGTCGGGCTGCTGATCCCAGTCAGCCCAGCTGCTCGACTCCGGGGCAGATGCCGCAGACTGATTGGTAGATACAGACTGGTTGGTAGATACATGCTGGCCGGTTGGTACAGACTGGGCGGCAGGCGCGGGCTCGGCGGCTACCTGCGCCGGCGTTACCTCAGGTGAGATAGCCAGCGGCACAGTGTCCTCGGCATCCGGCGCAACGTTCTTGCGGGCGCGCGGGCTGCGGTAGAGGCTGTTCATCAGGGAGCGGGCGCTACGTTGCGCGCCGCCCTGGTTCTGTACGTCGCTCAGGCTCTGCAGGTTGCTCTGGTTCTGGTCGGGGTTGGGGGTCATGCTCGTCATACCCCTACCCTAGGCTCACGCGCGCGAACGCACGAGCGCACACAAAGATCCTGTGGATAACTCCCCTCACACAACGCGAAAGGAGCCATCCACAGGCTCATTTTTGAAAAATATGCGGTTTTTGTTCAAAAACAGCGGGTTGCGGTTTGTCACAAAACCGTCACAAACACCTTGGCCACACGAGCTTCCCGCACCGTTTAAGACCAGAATCTAGCCTTCGCTTAGTCCTCGCGCGGCAGCTCAGTACCCGGAACACCCAGCTCCGACGCACGCTTATCAGCCATCACCAGCAGGCGACGAATACGGCCCGCAATCGCGTCCTTCGTCATCGGCGGATCAGCCAGACGACCCAGCTCATCCAACGACGCATGCTTATGCAGCACACGCAGCTCACCGGCATAGCGCAGATGATCCGGCGCCTCATGACCCAGAATCTGCAGGGCACGCTCCACGCGGGCGCTCGCCGCAACAGCCGCCTGAGCGCTACGGCGCAGGTTCGCATCATCAAAATTCGCCAGACGGTTCGCGGTCGCACGAACCTCCTTGCGGGTGCGCGCCTCACGCCACGTGGTCAGGGTGCCGGTCGCGCCCATACGCTCCAGCAGCTGCGAAATGGTCTCGCCGTCACGCACCACCACACGGTCGGTGCCGCGCACCTCGCGCGCCTTCGCAATAATGTCCAGGCGACGAGCCGCACCCACCAGCGCGAGCGCCGCCTCCGGGCCGGGGCAGGTAATCTCCAGGGAGGAGGAACGGCCCGGCTCAGTCAGCGAACCGTGCGCCAAGAACGCACCGCGCATGACCGCCTCGGCATCCTGCAGGGAGCCGTTCACCACAGCCGGCGGCAGGCCACGCACCGGGCGGCCACGCAAATCCAGCAGACCGGTCTGGCGAGCCAGCGCCTCACCGCCCTGGTCCACACGCACAATGTAGCGGCCGCCTCGACGCAGGCCACCACCGCTGACGCTGGTCAGCTCAGAGTCGTGACCGTAAATCTCCGCAATGGTGCGGCGCATGCGGTGGGCGGTTGCCTCGTGGTCGACCTCAGACTCCACCACGATTCGCCCCGAGACAATGTGCAGGCCTCCGGTAAAACGCAGAATCGTAGAGATTTCTGCCTTACGAGCAGAGACTTTCGTTGCCTCGTAGTTGGCGAGTTCGTCCTTGACGAGCGTGGTTAATGCCATGAAAAGGTCCTTCTAGGCGTAGTTTTTAAGTCTAAAAATCAGGAAAAGGGCGCACATAACAGCCAGCTCAAGCAGCACACCTGAGCAGCAAATTCAAGCCAGTAAACCTAAGAGCTCAGCTCAAACGCTTCGTTATACGCAGCCGCAAGCTTCAGCGGGTCGTGCACATTCGGCTGGGAGCTCGAACGCAGATGCGCCCACACAACCTTCGCACCCATCGCAGAAGCCTCACGCTCCAGCTCGGAACGGTGATCAGCCTGCATGTCAGCGTCAGCAATCACCGCGTCAAGGTGAAGCTTCGGGGCGTACTGGCGCAACAAATCCAGGTGCGTTGCCGGGGTGAAGCCGACCGTCTCCTTATCGTCGGAGAGGTTCATGACCACGCAGCGGCGCGCCTCCGTGCGGATAATCGCCTCACGCTGAGCGTCCAACAGCAGATGCGGCAGAACCGACGTGCGCCACGAACCCGGACCCAAAACAATCCAGTCGGATTCTTCAATAGCGGAGAGCGCCTCCGGGCAGGGACGCGCGTTTGCGGGAGACAGACCAATATCGTGAACACGTTCCTCCTTCGAAAGGTTCACCTGGCCAACCACCTTCACGCGCTCAATACCGCCACCGTTATGCTCACGCAGCACGGTGCCGTAAATGACCATCGGATCCAGCGCCATCGGCAACACGCGGCCGCGCGCATTCAGCAGGGCACCCGCCCAGTCCAGACCGGCAACCGGGTCATCCAGCAGCTGCCAGAGAGTCGCAATCAGCAGGTTACCGAGAGCATGGTAATCCAGCGGGAATTCGCCCTCATAACCCTCGGGCGCGCTAAAACGATGCTGCATCACATCACGCCACGTGCGACCCCAACCGGTGTCATCACACAGCGCAGAAAGCGCCATACGCAAATCCCCCGGAGGGAGAATACCCATCTCCTCACGCAAACGACCCGACGAGCCGCCATCGTCAGCAACCGTCACAACAGCCGTCAAATCAGGCGTGACGTGGCGAAGCGCAGACAGGGAACCGTACAGCCCGTGACCGCCGCCCATCGCCGTGACCTTCGGCGAACGGTGCGTGGTCTTCAACAGGCGCAGAGCCTGAGTCGGCAGAGCCGGCAGGCGCGGAATACCCTGAGTGTCATAACTGGTCGAATGAGTGGACATAGTAATACCTCACATACCCGGAAGGAACGGTATGCCAGCCCCACAGGTGCAGGGCCGGACGGCGGCTAATGAATCACGACGCGGTGGTTGGGACGCGCCGGGAAAAACTTACTCGCGGCCCTTGTCGCGGTGCTGAACATTCACGTTCAGCTCACCGAAAGCAGAGAGACGACGAGCCAGTTCCTCCGTCACAGCCACGGAACGGTGCTTACCACCGGTGCAGCCAATTGCGATGGTGGCGTAGTACTTGCCCTCACGGCGGTAGCCCTCAAGCACGGGGCGAAGAGCCGCAAGGTAGTTGCTGATGAACTCCTCGGTGCCCGCGTGCTCCAGCACGTAGTCGCGCACCGGGGCGTCCTGACCGGTCAGGGGGCGCAGCTCCGGAACCCAGTGCGGGTTCGGGATGAAACGCATATCAGCCATGTAGTTAGCGTCCGAAGGCGCACCGTACTTGAAGCCGAAGCTCATCACGGTCAGGTTCAGCTTCTTATCCGCACCCTCAGCAAACATTTCACGCACGGTACGAGCCAGCTCGTGAACGTTCATGCCGGTGGTGTCAATGGTGCGGTCAGAAGCGAGGCGCAGACCTTCAAAGAGAGTGCGTTCAGCGCGGATGCCGTCGAGGACGCGACCCTCACCCTGCAGCGGGTGCGGGCGGCGCTGAGCCTCGTAGCGGGCAATAATGGTCTCGTCCTTGGCGTCAAGGAAGAGCATGGAGAAGTCAATATCGGACTTGCGCAGAGTCTCAATCGCAGCGGGAAGATCGGAGAACAGGGCGCGGGCGCGAACGTCAATACCGAGCGCCACCTTCGGAACTTGCGCGCCGTCACGGGTCACCAATTCAGCCAGGGAACCGAGCATCTGCGGCGGGATGTTATCGATAACGTACCAGCCCTCATCCTCCAGTACATTTGCGACAGTGCTGCGGCCTGCACCGGAAATACCGGTGATCACCAGAATCTGAGGGCGCTCCTCACTCTGGACGGGCTCTACCGTGGCGGGCTTGCTCTGATTCTCGGGCATGGTGCTTCTTCCCCTTCGACGCGAAATACTCTCTATGCCATGATACAAGACCTTTATCTGACGGTTCAGGGGTATGGTCAGAAATTTCACCAGTATGACAGAAATATGAGCCGCTCCCCCCAACGGAACCCCCGCAGAAAGAAACCCGCATCACAAGTGCTTGCACATAATGCTCTCCAAAGGATTAGCAATGGAGGCGCTGACAGCCTCCCAGCGGATACAGCAAAGCCCGCACGATACCTCCCACAGGAGATACCGCACGGGCTCCACGCTACGAACGTTTCGAACTATGAACGCTCCGACACTATACGCGGATGCTCCAGGTCGACTTAAGCAGAAAGCTCAGGGGCAGAAAGCTCAGGCAGGAAAGCCGCCACATGCTCCAACAGACGCACCGACAGCTCCTTCTTCGAACCGGAGAACACCGGCGCCTCATCATTCAGAGTCGACAGCAGCGTAATCGTGTTATCGTCCGTGCCGAAACCACGATTCACACCCACCGTATTGACCGCCAAGAAATCCGTGCCCTTACGCTGCAGCTTCTCACGACCCAGCTCCAGCGGAGTCTTCTCCGCCGAACCGGTCTCCGCCGCAAAACCAACAATGAGCTTCGGACCGAGGGTGCTCTCCCCCGCCTCACGAGCCTGCTGGCGGCGCACAACGACCTCACGCAGAATATCCGGGTTACGCACCAGCTGAATCACCGGCGCATCCTCAGAATCGGCGCTCTTCTTAATCTTGAACTCGGCAAACTCGGCGGGCCTAAAATCAGCCACCGCCGCAGACATAATCAGCACATCCGCCGCCGCGCTCGCCTCAAGAGTCGCCTCACGCAGCTCCAGGGCGCTCACCACGCGGGTCACCTGCACACCCTCCGGCGCGGGAACCTCAAGGTTCGCACCAATCAGGTGCACGGTCGCACCCAGGTCGCGTGCCGCCTCCGCGAGCGCCACACCCTGCTTGCCGGTCGAACGGTTGCCGAGGAAGCGGACCGGGTCCAGCGCCTCACGGGTGCCGCCAGCGGTAATGACCACGAGGCGACCGGCAAGAGGACCACGCTGCGATTCGGATGCGCCAGTCGCCTGACTGGATTCAACCTGGCTGTGCTCAACCTGACCGGGCTCACCCTGACCCAGCAGCGCCGAAGTCAGCGTCGCTGCACGCGCCGCCGCCAGACGCTCCTGCTCCGTACCCGTGTACAGGGGCTCAGTCGGCGCGTAACCGGGCGTGTACACCGGGTGCACCTGACCCTTCGGGAAACGCGCAATCACATCCAGCGCCACCGCGAAAATATCCTCCGGCTCAGGCATGCGACCGGGACCAGAATCCGGGCCCGTCAAACGCCCAATCGCAGGCTCAATCACGTGATAACCCCACGAACGCAGAGTCTGCACATTCGCCTGAGTCGCCGGATGCTCCCACATCTGGGTATGCATCGCCGGCGCCAAAATCACTGGGGCGTGCGTCGTCAACACCGTGGAGGACAGCAGATCATCCGCACAACCAGCCGCCAAACGAGCCAGCAAATCAGCGGTCGCCGGGGCAATCACCACGGCGTCAGCCCGCTCAGCCTGACGCACGTGGTTTACCTCCGGCACACGGTCAAACACGTCCGTTGAGACGGGGTTGCCGCTCAGCGCCTCCAGCGTGGGAACACCCACGAACTTCGTCGCGTTCGGGGTGGGCATGGCGATTACCTCGTCGCCATTCTTCGCAAAAAGACGAAGGAGCATCGCCGCCTTATACGCAGCAATGCCCCCTCCAATACCAACGATAATGCGCATGGTACGTCAAAGAATAGATCGG
>NZ_CALJRY010000282.1 GCF_937976295.1 uncultured Rothia sp.
GCGGTGCGCAGGCGGCGAGTAGGGTGCTGAGGCTGATGAGGGTGCCTCCGGTCAGTATTGAGCGGCGGTTCAGCGTGTTGGGGTTCATGGTTGGTCCTCCACATCGTTGTAGTGCGTGGTCTCCCACTTATCTCCATTATGCGCGAGCAAACATCTTAAACGCCCAGAAGCCACATGTGTTTCGAGAAGCTACTTCTTTAGTGGCTTTTCGAAACACATGTGGCTTTTCGGCGGAATAGAGGGGCGGAATAGAAGGCACACAAAAGGGGGCACCGCCTCCACCCCAACGGGTAGAGAACGGTGCCCCCTTTCAGCACGCAGAGTCAACACGCCAAGTCAGCACGCCGAGGGGCATAAAGCCCCCGCCTGCAAACCTTTAGCGGCGAGCGCGGCGCAGCTTCACCAGGCCACGGTTAATGTGAGCCGCCCAGAGCGGACCCTCATACAGGAACGCGGTGTAGCCCTGCACCAGGTCAGCGCCAGCGTCCAGGCGTTCCTGCACATCCTCGGCGGTGGTCACGCCACCCACGGAGATAATCGCGAGGTCGTCGCCAATCTCACGCTTGAGCAGGCGCAACACCTCAAGGGAGCGGGGCTTCAACGGTGCACCAGAGAGGCCACCGGCACCGATTTCCTTAACCTTGGTCATGTCACTGGTCAGGCCCAGGCCCTCGCGGGCGATGGTGGTATTGGTGGCGATGATGCCGTCCAGCTTCAGCTCCTTCGCAAGCGCCGCAACCTCGATAACGTCCTCATCAACCAGGTCCGGTGCGATCTTCACGGTCAGCGGTACGTGGCGGTTGGGGCATACGCGGTCTGCCTCTTCACGCACGGCGGCAAGCAGCGGGCGCAGCGACTCGATAGCCTGCAGGGTGCGCAGACCCGGAGTGTTCGGGGAAGAAACGTTGACGACCAGGTAGTCTGCCTGCGGTGCCAGGGTGCGGGTAGAAATCAGGTAGTCATCGATAGCGTTCTCGAGCTCAACGACCTTGGTCTTGCCGATGTTCACGCCAATGACCGGGCGTACGGCGCCGCGGTATTCGGTTTCGAGGTCTGCGCGCGCGGCGGCAACGCGCGGGCCTGCCGCTGCGGCACCGTCGTTGTTGAAGCCCATGCGGTTGATGACCGCCTTATCTTCCACGAGGCGGAAGAGGCGCGGCTGCGGGTTGCCGGGCTGCGCCTGACCGGTGATGGTACCGATCTCGACGTGACCGAAGCCGATACCAGCCAGCGCGGCAATGCCCTTACCGCCCTTGTCGAAGCCAGCCGCCAGGCCGAACGGCGAGGGGAAAGTAATGCCCATGACGGTGGTTGCCAGTTCCGGTGCGGGCTGGAAGTACTTGCGCAGCGCGCGGGTGATGCCGACGTTGCGCAGGGTCTGAACACCCCAGAAGCCGACGTGGTGTGCCTTCTCGGGGTCCATGCCCTTGAAGAAGATGTTGAAGAAGGTCGGGTAGATGCGCATTTGTTCTCCCTAAGGTTGGAGGGTGTGGGTGGTTTATGGGGCTACGGGCTGAGCGCTACTTGTCGTTGGCGACAGCGTCGACAGCGCCACCGTAGCGGCGGTCGCGGCGCGCGTACTCTTCGACAGCTTCCCAGAGGGTGCGGCGGTCAACGTCGGGCCAGAGCACGTTCATGAAAATCATCTCGGCGTAGGCGCTCTGCCAGAGCAAGAAGTTCGAGATGCGCTGCTCACCGGAGGAACGCAGGAACAGGTCAACGTCGGGAAGGTCGGGCTCATCCAGGTACTTCTGGATGGTCTTTTCGGTAATGTTGCCGGGCTTGAGCTTGCCCGCCACAGCGTCCGCTGCGATAGCTGCCGCAGCGTCAGCGATTTCTGCGCGGCCGCCGTAGTTCACGCACATGGTGAGGGTGCAGACGGTGTTGTCGATGGTTTCGCGCTCGCAGTGTTCGAGCTCTTCGATGACGTTCTTCCACAGCTTGGGTCGGCGGCCAGCCCAGCGGATGCGCACGCCCCAGGTCTTGAGGGTTTCCAGCTGACGCTGCAGCACCTCGGTGGAGAAACGCATAATGAACGCAACTTCGCTGGGTGAGCGCTTCCAGTTTTCGGTGGAGAACGCGTAGGCGGTCACGTACGGGATACCCATTTCGATAGCGCCCGCAACAACGTCCAGCAGTGCCGCCTCGCCGGCGCGGTGGCCCTCGGTGCGGGGCAGGCCGCGTTCGTTTGCCCAGCGTCCGTTACCGTCCATCACAACGGCGACGTGCTGCGGAATGAACTTCTTCGGAATCGGCGGCGGGGTTGCCCCGGTGGGGTGTGCGGGCGGGGGTACGGGCTGGGTGCGTGCCATGTGTGCCTTTCTTCCCTGGCGGGTTCTCCCCCGGGGTCGTTTGCCTAGATATGCGCCAGAAATAAACCTGGCGTGCTGTTAGCTATTTTACCGTGACATAGCGCGCATGGGCGGGTGCTTCGGGGGTTATTTTGCGTCCTGGTTGACGCATGATTGACGCACCGGCGTGCATCTGCACTGTGCTGACTGTGCCGAATACGCCGGGTGGGGTTCTGGGGGGCTTTACTGCGCTTTACGGCGCAGGCATCTCCGTTTCGAGGGCGCTCACCGTTTTGAGGGGGTGTTCGAGCAGGTTCTGGGTGGTTTTCAGGTAGAGTCCCAGAATTTTGGAGGCAACCGGCACGGACGCCGCGTCAATAGTCGCCCAGGCGCGCGGATCCGCCGATGCGGTGGCGAGCGCATAGCCGAGCTCTTCGGCGCGCAGCCCGGTCAGGGGCGTGTCGGTGGCGGGTGCGCATTGGGGGCAGAGGACGGTGTAATTTCCGTAGGTGTGGGCGGTGTGGAAGGCAATGTATCTGCCGTTTCCGCCTGTAGCGCCGGGGATTGTAGTGCCGGGGACGCTGTTAGCTCCGCTATCGCCCCGGCGATCTGCATTCACGAGCGGGTTGCCGCATCGGGTGCAGTTTTCACCGATGAGCGGCCAGCCGGCGGCGTTCATACTGCGCGCCAGGTAGCGGGTCAGAATCCTCTGCGGCACATGCTGCCCGTGCGCGAGCGCGGCAAGCGCCCCGTGGGTCAGGGTGTAAATATCGGAGGTGCTATCGGCGTCTTTGGTGAGAGTTTCGGCCAGTTCGGCGATGGTGGAGGCGCACGTGTACGCATCGTAATTCGCCATAATCGGTGCGGTGTAGGCGTGCAGGGTTGCCGCCTGGGTGATGGTGTGCAGGTTGGTGCGACCGCGGCTGAAAGACAGGTCGGTGTGCATGAACGGTTCGAGTCGCCCACCGAATTTGGAGGTGGGTTTGCGTACGGCTTTGGCGACGGCGTGGGTGATTCCGTGATCGCGGGTGAGCATGATGATGATGCGGTCGGTTTCGCCGAGTTTTTGGGTGCGGAGGATGAGGGCGGCATCGCGCCAGGTGCGGGGTTCGCTCACGGGTGTCTCCGTTCTCGGTACATGCTCGGTGGATGCGTGGTAGATTCTCGGTAGGTGTTCGGCGGGTGCTCGGCGGGCACTGCACTCAGTAGATGCTG
>NZ_CALJRY010000283.1 GCF_937976295.1 uncultured Rothia sp.
AGAGAAGAGAGCCTTCTGAATGGGGTCTGGGGGAACGAGCCTCCCAACTCTCACTCGCCTTCGGCGTGCTCAGTCTTGTCAGCGTTGCGGTATGGGGCTGGTGGCTTTTTGGTATCCCTTCCGTTGTTCTGGGTGCTCTTGGTCTTTGGAAGGCTAAGGAGGCAGATCGCTACGGTGCGATTCCTGCTGCGGGTCGTGTGCTGAGTTGGGTGGCCATTGTCAGTTTTGTGCTCGTGAACGCCTGGACACTGTGGGTGTGGTTTAACACCAGCCGATAGGTGCATCGGTGAAAGCCCAAGCCGAGGTTATTAACTAGTGTGTGGAATATGAAAGGTTGTGGATGCGATGTCGCAGCTACCCCAAAATAATGAAGCTTTTGATTACAATCCCGAATACGCCAAGCTCTACCAAGCGAACGATAGCCAGCCGTCCGACGTTGAGGACACGGACGATTGGACGCAACCTGCGAGCGAGCTACTTCCCGAGGTGCAAGGGGCACAAGACGGTAAAAAGGCAGCGAACGTCTCCCTACTCTTTGGCTTCCTCGGCCTCCTGTTTTTCTTTCTAGGGTGCTGGTGGTTTGTTCATGATTTTGACAGTGGTGGTCTTCGGATAGTTATCGTTGCGCCGTTGCTCAACGTCCTGGGCGCCTGGCAGGGGCGGGTAGCGAATCGGCACGGTGTGCCTGCCCTAGCGGGTCGTATTCTCAGCTGGGCGGGTGTAATTTTTGCCCTTCCCTTCGCCGTCCTCGGCGCATTGTTCTTAATTGTTCTGACCGGCGGCATATAACGATGCCCTCGGCAACTCAAAACGGCGTATGCAAAAATCCCCGCTCCTCACTACGAGGAACGGGGCTCTTTGCGCTCCACATGTGGAGCAGAAGCTATAACGCGGATGGTAAGGGATTTGAACCCTTGAGACGGGGTTACCGCCTACTGGTTTTCAAGACCAGCTCCTTCGGCCGCTCGGACAACCATCCATACGCACCAGAGACCGGCATTTTATAACAATGCCGTGCCGCAGGGCACTACGAGATTATCTCATGCGATAAGCTTTCTGTAAATCGCGCACCAACGATGGTGCTTCCGGCAATGAGGAGGACTCATGAGAGCAATTATTGAGAACAATCACGGTGGACCTGAGGCTCTGAAAATCAGCGAAGTCCCCGCCCCCGTACCCCGATCCCACGAAGTTCTCATCCGTGTTCACGCCGCCGGAATCAACCGCGCCGACGCCCTGCAACGCCGCGGATTCTACCCGCCGCCCGCCGGGGCGAGTCCCATCTACGGCCTCGAAGTAGCCGGCGTTATTGAGGCGGTCGGTGAGGGCGCCTCCGTGGAGAATCGTGGCACCTCCGTCATGGCGCTACTACCTGGAGGCGGCTACGCCGACTACGTGACCGTCCCCGTAGACCACGTGCTACCCGTACCCGAACAGCTGAGCTTCACCGAAGCCGCCGGCATTCCCGAAGTCGCGGCAACCGTCTACTCGAACCTGGTGCTCACCTGCGGTATGAGCATGAACCCCGCCGAAAACCTTAAGGAAGACGGCGAACCCGCGGTGGTGCTCATTCACGGCGGTACCGGCGGTATCGGTGTGCACGCCATTCAGCTGGCGCTCGCCGCGGGCACTCGTGTGTTTGCGACCGTCAGCGCCGAGGAAAAAGCAGAATATGTGCGCTCACTAGGTGCTGAACCGATTATCTATACCGAACATTCGTTCCGTGAAGTGCTGCTGGCTGAAACCGGCGGCCGCGGCGCCGATTACATCCTCGACGTCGTGGGCGGAAAGTACCTGGACGATAACCTGCACACCCTCGCCGACGGCGGGCACCTGTGCATTATCGGTCTGCAGGGCGGCGCCAAAGCAGAAGTGAACCTGGGCTACATGCTTTCTCGCCGCCTGTCGGTGCACGCCACGAGCCTGCGCACCCGTTCGGACCGGCAGAAGGCTGAGATTCTGCGCGGTGTACGCGAACACGTGCTGCCGCTCATCGAATCCGGCAGAATCGGCGTGGGCCTGGACCGCGTCTTCGATATGGAGGAGGCGGCTGCCGCCCACGAATACTTCGACTCGGGTCAGCATCGCGGCAAGATTGTGCTGCGCATGGTCTAAAAATCGTTGCGCTCCCCGAGGTGCTACTTTAGGCGGGTGTGCCGCTTCGGGTGGGTGCCGCGGGGAGTGTCGCGTGAGGGGCGTGATGAAAATCCGGGTCGAAATGATTAACCGGCAGCTGACATCTCGTCACTAAAAGAGATTTAGGGTAACCTAAGTATAGGGAGGTTTGCGGGTCGCCGCAGAGCCCAACGCCGGCAGCCTCCACCGACCAACAAACACGGCACACACACCACGCAGAGGAGGACACATGGGACTTAAAAGCTACCTGCAATCACGCCGCGACGACGCCGAACTCGGCAAAGGCATCTGGCGCCGATCCCACGACCGGTTCATTCGCGGTATTGACCGCTTCCACCAGGTCCTCGAACGTCTAGCGGCAACCGATTCGTCCGCCTCCATGATCGAGCTTATTGTGCCGGACGCCAACGCGCTCGCCGACCTCATCCCGCGCGTGCGCGCCGTCGCCTTGGAAGCGCACCGCCTCGCCCCCAGCGACGGCGATATTCCCGCCTCCCCATTCGGCACCTACTCCGACCTGAACCGCGCCCTCTCCAAGGCGGGTAACGCCGTGGCACTCTGCGCGGAAGCGCTCGCCATGGCACGTTGCTTCGGCAATTGTGTGAATAGCTGCGACCGCCAGGTGAGCGTGCACCGCCGCGTGGAAACCGTCATCCAGCACATTGAGGATGCCGAACGTCTGATTCAGCGCGCCCAGAAGGAAGCAACCGGCGAGCTGATCTTCGACGATGGAATCCCCGTGGGCCGCACCCAACTGGTCGAGGCGTAGCGCTGGTTGAGGTGGAGCACTGGTGAGGCATGGCATAGGGGCCTAAATCGCGGTCAACAGGCGAGTTAGTTTGATGTGCACTTCAACAGGCGATACGCTTAAAGAAGAGGTGTAGGACACTTCTTGTGCGGTTCCGTCACAATGGAGGTGACGACTGACGCGATGGTACGCGCGGAAGAACCGCAGGCTTTTTCCTGCCCCTCTACGGCACAACCCAATGCATAAACAATTCACGGAAGAAGTCACACACCATGTTTGAATTCCACCGCAACGAGCGTGCGCGTCAGCTGCGCCCCAGCCTCTCACGCTCCTGGCTCCTCGTGCGCGCCAACTCCACCGAAGAAGTTTTTGAAGAGGCTTTCGAATCCGAAGCTGACTCCATCATCATCGACCTCGAAGACGGCTGCCCCCCTGAAGAGAAGGACGCCGCCCGCGAACAGGTCGTCCGTATGCTCAACTCCGGCGTCGTCGCATGGGTGCGAATCAACGCCATCACCACCGAACACTGGTGGAAGGACGTCAAGGCCCTCAAGAACGTGAAGGGCCTGCGAGGCGTCATGCTCGCCACCGCAGAGCACGCCACCGACATCGACCGCACCGCAGCTGAACTGCCCGCCGGTACCCCCATCATCGCGCTGATTGAGTCCGCACTCGGCGTGCACCACTCGGTGGATATTGCCCGCGCAATCGGCACCTTCCGCCTCGCATTCGGCGCAGGCGACTACCGCCGCGACACCGGCTCCTCCGCAACCCCCATGGCGCTCGCCTATGTGCGTTCGCAGCTGGTCATCGCCTCCACCCTGGGCGGTCTGCCCGGCCCCATCGACGGCCCGACCCTCGGCGCATACGGCGCTGACCTCTCCAAGGCATGCGGCTACGCGAACGACCACGGCATGACCGGTAAGATTACCCTGGACATCCGCCAGGCGGAGACCATCAACGCGGCATTCTCCCCCAGCGAGATCGAAATCGAAGAAGCACACCAGATGCTCGACGTGCCCCTCGACGGTCCCCGCGACGGCTCCTACCTGCCGCGTTACCTGCGTGCAAAGAAGGTCAAGGAACTCGCCAAGGTTTACGGCCTGTGGGGCAAGACCGACAGCGACTTCCAGCGTGCCTCCAAGTAAGGTGCTGGCGTAAAGTACACGCGTAAAAAGCCGCGCATCCGAGCCCTGAACGGGGAACCGGATGCGCGGCTTTTGTCTACCTAAAACCTCATGAGGCTACAGCCTGGCGGGCTGCCGGTCAGCAGTCTAGTTGCGGGGCGACTTGCCGCCCGTCAACGCATGAGCACACACGTACGAAGTCACCAAAGAAATCACAATCGGCACCAAGAACGAGGTGTCATCCTCATACACGGAACGGTAGAAGAACCACACCGCCAAGGAAACCACCAGCGCCAACACGTACACCAGAGCAAAACGCATAGTCGGGCTCATCGGGCGCGACGAACCCGCGGAGGCGCGACCCGCCTGCAAACGGCTCTGCAGGCGCTGAGTATGCGAAGAACGAGAAGACATGAGAATCTCCTAAAAATCGACGGTGACATCCTGCGAGATACATGACATCTCTCAGATGCTAAAAACCGCCGCAACACACCGGAAACCGGCACGCGTTACGGCGGATGTGGAGCCCCCAGTGGGATTCGAACCCACGACCTTTTCTTTACGAGGGAAATGCTCTACCCCTGAGC
>NZ_CALJRY010000284.1 GCF_937976295.1 uncultured Rothia sp.
CTGTGTACCATCATCGCCTTCTTTCGTAGCCTTCTGATTCAACTCTACCGGGGATGGTTGCTCTTTGAAGAGTTTGCTCTTCGTCCTGGGCGAATATGACAAGAACCGGAACATTTACACATTCCGGTACTCGACTCAGCGGCGAGGCTACTTGAGAACGGGCACACCAAAATAGCGGTTAGCGCCGCAAAAATTTAGCGGGTGCTGTTGAAGGAATAGCCCACGTTACGCACGGTCGAAATCATCTGCTCGTATTCGGTGCCGAGCTTGGAACGCAGACGACGCACGTGTACGTCCACGGTGCGGGTGCCGCCGTAATAGGAGTCGTAACCCCACACTTCAGAGAGTAACTGGGCGCGGGAGAAGACGCGTCCGGGATGCTGAGCCATGAACTTGAGTAGCTCAAACTCTTTGAAGGTCAGGTTCAGTGCGGTGCCGGAAAGGTGCGCGGAGTACGCCTGGGTGTCAATAATGAGGTTGCCGGCGCGCACGATGCGCTCTTCGGAGTTCTCTTCTTCTGCGCCGGTGTCGCTCTTGATGGCGAGGCGCAGGCGTGCATCCATTTCGGAGGGGGACGCCTGGTCAGAAACAATATCGTCAACCTGCCAGGAGGCTGCAACCGCCGCCATGCCGCCTTCGTTCAGGAGCGCGATGAGCGGCAACTGCACGCCGGCGGCGCGCAACAGCTGGGCGCATTGGCGTGCCTGGACGAGTGCGGTGCGGGCGTCGACCATGAGCAGGTCGAAAGCCTCGGTTTCGAGGGCAGTGTGGGCGGTGTCGAGCGGGAAGACGTGTACCTTGTGACTGAGGAGGCTCAGCGAGGGGATCATATCCTGCGCGGCGGTATCGCTCATGAGCGCAATACGGTACACACCCTCTCCTTTCCCAGTAAAATATTAGGCTCTTTCTAGTGTACTCGCCCGCCTATGCTGCAGCTGTGGAGGCGGTAAAGAGCGAGAACAGATATCGTATAGCGGACTGTTGACCCACCCCTCTGAGCAGGTCGTTGCCGATAGCTCTGTCCAGTATGTCTTTAGCACCGATTCTGCACCCTTTTCAGGGGGAGTCTATGGTAGGTTTAAGGCATGGAAAACAATCTTATGGCTCTTGAAGCTCTCTTCATGTCGCTGATGGCTATCATCTCCGTGTGCATCGGTATCGGTGCATTCGCAGTGCTGCGTGGCCTCTTCAGCGGTCAGAAGTAATCTTCCCGTACAGAGCAGAAGCATCGCCCACACAGGGCTTTAGGCGGTTGCCTCATACGGTTCGTTACCGCCTCGCCAATGACGGCGTGAACCCCCACCCGGTCCCCTCCGGTTGGGGGTTTTCTTTATGTCGCCCACTGCGCCGTTCACTCTGCAGGCGGCTACGCTACCCCGTGCCGTGGGCGAACGAACAGGGCGCCAGTTTACTCACGGGTACTAGAATAGAAGGTATGGCTATTGAAATCCCTACTAACCTAACCCCTGAACTTGTTCCCTTCGCATGGCTGCTCGGCACCTGGGAAGGTACCGGAACCATGTGGTACGAAGGCCAGGAAAACACCCCCTTCGGCCAGATTATTACTTTTGAGCAGGACGGTCTGCCCTTCATCGAATACCGCGCTGAATCTTTCCTGCTCGATGACGAGGGTCAGAAGCTGCGCCCCATCACCGTTGAAACCGGTTTCTGGCAGATTGACCGCCCCCTGACCGACGCCGACGGCGGCTTCGGTATTGTCCCCAAGGATGTTGTACCCGCCTTCCCCGACGCCGAGAGCGTTGAAACCCTGCGCAACGAGGACGACGGCTTCTCCCTGCTGGCGACCATCGCGCACCCCGGCGGTATTAGCGAAAACTACGTGGGCATGGTCAAGGGCCCGGTCATTCGCATGCAGACCGGCAACCTGCTGCGCGACGACATCTCCCACGACTACGCGGGCTCCGTGCGCCTGTGGGGCCTGGTCAACGGCAACCTCATGTGGGACTGGGAGGTCGCGGACGCCGAGGGCAAGCTCCACAAGCATGCCTCCGCTGAGCTGCGTAAGACCTCGTCGATGACCGGCGATTCCCTGGGTACCTCGATGTTCGGTTCCCTGGACGGTGAAGAGCCCACCGGCGAGCCCGGCTCCGAGCCCACCGCCTAATAACTAACTTGTGTCTGCCCCGCTAATCGGCGGGGCAGACTCTTTGCGTGAAAGGTGCACCTTCCGTGTCTGAATCTTCGCTTGAAGCAACCGAGCTGGAGACCACCCGCCCGGCGAGCCCCCTGCTGAGCCTGCACGGCGCTTTTGCCGCCTCCGGGCTGGATGCGGGCGTTGCCGCACACTACGGCAACCCCATGCTGGAGCAGCGCGCCCTCAGCTTTGACCGCTCCGCCGGTGCGGGCGAGTCGCTGGTGCTGGTGGATCGTTCCTCCCTGGGCGTGGTGCGTGTTGAGGGACCGGACCGCCAGACCTGGCTGACCTCCATCGCCTCGCAGATTCTAACCGGCATGACCGCAGGGGAGAGCCGCGAGTTCCTATTGCTTTCCCCTCAGGGCCGCGTGGAGTACGCACCCGCCGCTATCGAAGACGGTGAGGCACTCTGGCTGATCGTAGAGGGCAACCAGGCTCAGCCGCTGACCGATTACCTGAACCGCATGAAGTTCATGATGCGCGTTGAGGTGCAGAACCTCAGCGACGAGTACGCGGTACTGGAGAGCGCCCGCAACCCGATTCTGCAGGACGGCTCGGTGCATCCGGCGCTCGCTGAGGCTCAGCCGCTGGTGTGGGAGGATCCCTGGCACACTCCGGCACCGGGTAGCTACCGTTACGATGAGGCGGGCGATAACCACCCGGGCGCAGACTACAAGCGTTTCTTGAGCATTGTGCCGCGCTCTATTCTGCCCGCCCTGGCTGAATCTTCGGATGCACGTTTTGCGGGTCTGTGGGCTGCGGAGGCTCTGCGTATTGAGGCGTGGCGCCCGCGCTACGGCACCGAGGCGGACGATAAGACCATCCCTCAGGAGCTGGATTACACCCGTACCGCGGTGCATTTTGATAAGGGCTGCTACAAGGGCCAGGAGACGGTAGCTCGTGTGCATAACCTGGGCCGCCCGCCGCGCCGCCTGGTGTTCTTGGATATTGACGGGTCGGAGCACACCCTGCCGGCGGCGGGTAGTGAGCTGTTCGTGGAGGGCAAGTCCCGCCCGGTCGGTCGCATTACCTCGGTGGCGTTGCATCACGAGGCGGGCCCGATTGCGTTGGCTGTGATTAAGCGCGGCGTTGACCCGCAGGCGCCTTTGCGTGCGGTTGATGGCGGCGACTTCCTGCCCGATGGGTCGCCGGCGCCGGCAACCGAGTACGCGGTGGCTCAGACGACGGTGGTTTCGCCGGAGTCCGGTGAGGTGGCGCGTCGTTCTTTGTCGGGTCAGGATTTCTTGAAGCGCTAGAGCATCTGGCTACCTCAACAAAACCGCGGAGGCGGACACCCGTTACGAGTGCCCGCCTCCGCGGTTTTAGTATGTGCGCTCAGCTTATGTGCTGAGGCTGTAGGGTTTAGCGGCCGAAGAGTACGGCTGCTTCTTCCCAGCGTTCCTGAGGTACGGACTTCAGTCCGTCCAGTGCCTCTTCGAGGGGTACGTACTTGACTACGGTGCCCTGAACGGAGACCATCTTGCCCCACAGCTTCTGGGCGACCATGTCTACTGCGCCCATACCCAGGCGGGTTGCCAGCACGCGGTCGTAGCCGGTGGGGGCGCCACCGCGCTGGATGTGACCCAGGATGGTGTTGCGGGTTTCGATGCCGGTCATCTTCTCGATTTCGTGGGTGATGTATTCACCGATACCACCGAGGCGGGGACGACCGTCCTTTTCGGTACCCTTATTTGCCATGACGTCGTCGAAGCCTTCGGGGATGAAACCTTCAGCAACAACAACCAGGGGAGAGCGGCCGTGGTCGTGTACTTCCTTGACCCATTCAGCGACCTGCTCCATGGAGACCTTGACCTCGGGAATCAGGATTGCGTGTGCGCCTGCAGCCATACCGGAGTGCAGTGCAATCCAACCGACGTGGCGGCCCATGACCTCTGCGACCATGCAGCGGTGGTGCGATTCACCGGTGGTGCGGATGCGGTCCATCGCATCGGTTGCGATGGACACTGCGGTGTCGAAGCCGAAGGTGTAGTCGGTTGCGCGCAGGTCGTTGTCAATGGTCTTGGGAACACCGATGACGGGCAGGCCTGCGTCTGCCAGGCGCTTTGCGCCTGCGAGGGTGCCTTCACCGCCGATAGCGACGATTGCGTCGATGCCGTGGCGTTCCATCATGATTTTGATGTTTTCGGGGCCACCGTTGGGGCCGTCGAAGGGGTTGGTGCGGGAGGTACCGATGATGGTGCCGCCCTGGCCTGCCAGGCCGCGGACCTTCTGGCGGGGCAGGTCCATGTAGTCGCCTTCAACGACGCCGCGCCAGCCATCGCGGAAGCCGACGAACTCGTAACCGTACTTCTTAATGCCGTTGAGGACAGCGCCGCGGATGACAGCGTTCAGGCCGGGGCAGTCGCCGCCGGAAGTAAGCAGACCGATCTTCATGGTTGGCTCCTAATGTCTGCGCGTTTTAGGTGTTGTGCGCGCGTGTATATAACTATGACCTCCACGAATTTGGCGCAGGAATGCGCGCCGGTCGGGAGGTCGTTCTCTTGGTCTCTATTTTAGCGATGTTTGGGTTGTGTGGGTAGCGGTGGAAAGCCGTGGGAGCACCCGTTTTGGTATTGAAAAGTTTAGGTTTTTGGCACCTGTATGTTTGGGTTTGAAATACAAATAGCCGTCCCTTCCCACCTATGGCACCGAAGAGGCGAATGAGGCTTCCTCACATCTGTAAAGATGCGGGAAGCCTCATTCGTTTTAAAAATATTTTTAAATATTTGTGGGATTCTCGGTTTTTAGGACAAAAAACGGTCAATAGCTCTGTGATTGATTGTTTTGCGCCGGTTCACCCAGCACCTCAACCGTATCTCTCGCCGTGGCGAGAGACGCGGTTTGGAGAGCCGTGAACTAGTCGCGTGCCTGACCGAGGAACTTCTGCAGGCGTGCCAGGCCCTCCGCCAGGTCCTCGTCGCTCAGCGCGTAGGAGAGGCGCAGGTAGCCGCTGGGGCCGAATGCCTCACCGGGAACCACAGCGACCTCAGCCTTTTCGAGGATGAGTTCAGCCAGCTCTGCGGTGGTCTGCGGGCGTACGCCCTCAATTTCCTTGCCGAGCAGTTCGCGTACGTCCGGGTAGGCGTAGAACGCGCCGGTGGGTACGGGGCAGTGCACGCCTTCAATAGCGTTCAGGCCCTCCACAATGGTGCGGCGGCGGCGGTCGAAGGCGGCGTGCATGATTTCCACGTCGTCCTGCGGGCCGGTCAGAGCGGCGAGGGCTGCGCGCTGGGCGATGTTGTTGACGTTGGAGGTCATGTGGGACTGCAGGTTGGAGGCTGCGGCGATAACGTCGCGCGGGCCAATCATCCAGCCCACACGCCAACCGGTCATGGCGTAGGTCTTTGCCACGCCGTTGAGAATGACGCACAGGTCAGCGAGCTCGGGTACTGCCTTCAGGATGGAGACTGCCTTAACACCGTCATAGGTGAGGTGTTCGTAAATCTCGTCGGTCAGCACGAAAATACCCTTGGACAGTGCCCATTCGCCGATGGCGCGGGTTTCTTCTTCGGTGTAGACGGCACCGGTCGGGTTGGAGGGGGAGACGAAGATGAGCGCCTTGGTGGCGGGGGTGTATGCGGCTTCGAGCTGCTCGACGGTGACCTTGTAGTGCTGGTCGCTACCGGCGAACACCTCGATGGGGTTGCCGCCTGCCAGGCGGATGCATTCGGGGTAGGTGGTCCAGTAGGGTGCGGGTAGCAGCACGTCGTCGCCTTCGTCGATGACGGTTGCGAATGCCTGGTAGACGGCCTGCTTGCCGCCGTTGGTGATGACGACCTGGGAGGGGTCAATCTCTACACCGGAGTCACGCAGGGTCTTTTCCGCGATGGCCTTCTTCAGCTCGGGAAGGCCGGAGGCGGGGGAGTAGCGGAAGTTCTTGGGGTCGTTGAGCGCTTCGCGTGCTGCGTTCACGATGTGCGCGGGGGTGGGGAAGTCCGGTTCGCCTGCGCCGAAACCGATGACGGGGCGTCCCTGAGCCTTGAGTGCTTTTGCCTTTGCGTCGACGGCAAGGGTTGCGGAGGGTGCGATGGCACCGATGCGGCTTGAAATACGCGCCATGGGGCTCTCTTCTCTTTCTTCGTGTGCGCTGCCGGCGTGAAGTCGACAAGCAAATTAGGTGATGGGAATGCGCGTGCGGGACCAATCCGCGCGGGATGGGCGCGGGTATATGCGGCATTCCTCTTATTAGGATACGGTCCACTAGTAGCGATGCGGAACCCTTCGTCAGGGTATCTCAAGAGGTTTTTCGAAAAAATATTACATTCTGAAGTTGCATCGGCCCCGAAAGATGGTTTACAGTTAGTTCTGCACCCGCAAGGGTGTAATTGTTTGCCCCTCTAAAGCCACGGCTTAGGAGGCAATGGAGGAGTAAGCGAGTGAGAAGCAACTCTCACATCTGAAGTGAAAACTTCAAAGGGTGGTGGCTCAATTGGTAGAGCAGCGGTCTCCAAAACCGCAGGTTGCAGGTTCGAGT
>NZ_CALJRY010000285.1 GCF_937976295.1 uncultured Rothia sp.
ACGCTCTTCCGATCTTATTTTCGTGACCGTGAACTACGCCGATGGTGGTAGCGAGCGCATCGCGGCTGATTATCTGACGCTGACCGGTGAGTCTGCTAACCAGAAGGCTCGTGAGCGTTTTGCTGATGTTCCGGCTGCTCACGCAAACCACAAGGCTGTTCTGTGGGCTGCTGATCAGAAGCTGCTTGATTCTCGTGAGAAGGATTGGTTCGGCGTTAATGATGATGCGACCCGCGGCGAGCTGACTGTTGCGCTGTACCGTATGGCTGGTTCCCCGAAGGTTGATTTGCCGGCTACTAGCCCGTACGCGGATGTGAAGACTGACGACCCGAACTACGCTGCGTACATTTGGGCTCGTCAGAAGGGCATTACTTTCGGCTGGTCTGATGGTAAGTTCCACGCGGATGCGTCTGTGTCTAATGCTACTGTTGCGGCGTTCCTGTACCGTTTTGACGGCAAGAAGCCAGTTGCTGTGACTGAGGCGCCGTACACCGATGTGAAGGTTGGTTCCGCGTTCTACCGTGAGATTGCGTGGGCTAAGCAGCAGAAGCTGCAGGTGTTCCCTGGCTCTGAGTACCACCCGTCTGCGCTGGTGAGCCGTGGTGAGCTGGCTGGTTTCTTGATGAACTACAAAGTCCGTTAGAGCTCTTAATGTTCGCTAGGGTTAGTCTCTAGGTTCTAGAGATTGTGCCGGGCTGGCGGCGATGAAACGTTGGTTTTATCCCGCTGGTCCGGCTTTTTGTGCCTCCTGCGGGGTACTGTTCCGCGGTTTTTCGGGGTATTTTCGCCGGTTAACACGCTAATGTGGGCTGTACCGCATGTGGGGCGCACCTCATGCGGTGCCCGCTATTGGGGGATTTTCGGGGTGTTCCGCTCCCCTTTTTCAAGATTGTTTCACAGAGTGTAAATTAATATTTTTCAAGCTGTGGTTTATGCTTAGGACTGTTGTGCCCCCTTGGTGTGCGCCCGTTTCCGGTTGGGCGTCTGTTGTGCGAGGGAGCCCATCACACACCGATACATCAACCACATTGAGGATTTATGTCCCAGGATTCTAAGCAGTCGACTGATACTGCCCATAATTCTTCTGCACCTCTTTCTGCACCTCTGCTGGCACCGGAGGGCACCCCCGAGGCTTCTTCTCAGGCTGACTCGAAGAAGCGTAAGCGCCGCCGTATTGAGCTGGCTGTTGGCGCTGTGGCGTTGGCGGGTGTTTTGTATCTGCCGTTCTCCCCTCTTTTCTCTTTTTATGATTCGTCGGAGGCGCGTCTTTCGTCGGCGAATACCGCGGCGCCGGCGACCGCTTCGGCCACCTCTACGTCTCCTCTGGTGTCGAGTTCTTCGACTCAGGGCCCGAAGATTCTGCGTCCGTCCGTAACGGCGCCGGATGCGAACACTATTTTTGCTGATGTCCCCGAGGATTCTGCGTACTATGCGGGTATCCGTTGGGCTGTTCGTACCCAGACGATGGAGCCGGTTTCTGAGGACACTTTTGGTGCTGAGGATCCGGTGACTCGTGGCGAGTTGATCACCATGTTCTATAAGCTGGCGGGTTCGCCGGCGGTGACCCGTCCGGAGCATTCGCCGTATGAGGATGTTGATGAGTCTGACCCGAACTATGATGCGTATCTGTGGGCGCGTCAGGAGCGTATTACTTCTGGTTGGGTTGATGGTAAGTTCCATGCGGAGGCGCGCCTGTCGAATGCTTCTGCTGTGGCTCTTCTGTACCGTGCTGACGGTGCGCAGAAGATTCAGATGTCGGGTTCTTCGCCGTTTAGCGATGTGTCGTCTGCGACTCCGTTCTACCGTCAGATTGTGTGGGCGTCTCGCCATGGTGTGTCGACGGTGTCTGAGGGTAATGCTTTTGAGCCGACGGCACAGACGTCTCGTGGTCGTGTTGCGATGATGATGTACCTGTATTTCCGCACTTCGTAGTTTTTACATTTCCTAGTTTTCGCACTTCGTTTTAGCGCTTTGTGTGAGCGTGTTTGGCGGCCCCGTACTCCCGTTTGGGAGTGCGGGCTTCTGTTTTTGGGGTTTAGCTTGCTGGGTTCAATTTTTAGTGGCTGGCCAACCTGTGAAAACCCTCAGAACCCTCAAGTCTCTCTTGAGTGTTTCCTGACATCTGTTCAACCCTTTGTTAGGGTGAGAGTGTCCCCCGAAACTGACGGGGATACTCGACCACTTTCTCATTGGGTTGGCGCAGATTCGACGAAGATTCCTCACTCCCTTTTAGAAACTGCATCGGCGCAATGGGCATGACCGATAAGGAATGATTATGTCCGCTCTTCCGAATTTCAAGGCTTCGTCCTTCTTCCGTGCAGCACGGGGTTGCGGTGCGTTGGCGTTGGCTGGCGCGATGGTCCTGCCGATGGCTCCGGCGCTTGCGCAGAATGCTGCTGCGGATGCTCCTGCAGCTGCGGCTGCTGTCGCCCAGAAGGCTGAGGCTGACGCGTTCGCCCCTCACTGGCGCTACAACGCTTTGAAGGATACCGGTAACGATCAGGTTCTGGATTTCTCTGGCTGGGGTTTCAATGGTGAGATTAACTCCCCGAAGGGTGTGCAGATTGTTGTGCGCGAGAATACTCTGAGGGCGCCGGTTCTGGCAACCAGCGACATTATCGAGTTTGACCACCCCACCGAGTCTTCGGCGTACCGTGACGGCAACCTGTACGGTAACGTGAATCTTCCGGCGAACACTCTGGATGCTTCGAAGAAGTACGTGATTGAGGTTTGGGCTAATGACGGTTACGGCGAGAACGGCGAGCTGATTGCGCCGGTCGTGGGCAAGTCCACTGAGGGCCGCGGTACCCTGCTCGCATGGCAGGACCTGGATCTGAACGGCACGAATGGTTACAGGGACGCAAACCTGCCCAACGCTCAGGATCCCAAGAAGGACGATGACCAGAAGCCTGCTCCTTCCGATGAGAAGCTGAAGACTCCCGCAACTCGCGGTGAGCTTACAGCTGCTCTGTACATTCAGGCGGGAACCCCCGAGGTGAAGCTGCCCGAGACCTCCCCCTGGCCGGATGTGAAGACCACCGACCCGAACTTCCCCGCTTACGTGTGGGCTCGTCAGAAGGGTATTACCTTCGGCTGGTCGGACGGTAAATTCCACGCTGATGCCGGCATTTCGAATGCTACCGTTGCGGCGTTTACTTACCGTGCGGCTGGTTCGCCCGCGGTTAAGGGCGACTCCCCGTACAGCGATGTGGCCCCCGGTTCGGCGTTCTACCGTGAGATTCTGTGGGCTCAGCAGAACAAGGTGGTGCTGAACGCTAGCGGCGCTTTTGATGCTCAGCACATGGTGACTCATGGTGAGCTGGAGACTCTGATTGAGGCGTTCCAGGCTCGCGCTAAGTAAGGTCGTTTAGACCGCCCACGTCCCCCTCGGGTTTTACTTTGAGGGCGCGTGCGGCGTGGCGCATCAAATAGCTCTCTGATTCCCCGTGCTCCCAAATGGTTTTCTGTTTGGGAGCGCGGGGTTCAGCTTTTAACAGCTACCGCTGTGTGAGATTTCTCGAAACCTTAAAGTATTCCTTGAGTGTTTCCTGACAATCGTTCAACGCTTTGATAGGGTGAGGATATCCCCAAAACCGAGGGGGATTTTCAACCACTTTTCTCATAGGGTGCGTGCAGATTCAACGGCGAATTCCCTATCCGCCGTTGAGCCCACAGAGCCCTGCGAGAAGCAACTTTAAGGATATGTTATGTCCTCACTTCCGAACTCTAAGTCTTCATTCCTCCGCGCGGCTCGGAACTGTAGCGCGCTCGCACTGGCGGGCGTGATGATTCTGCCGCTGACCCCGGTGCTCGCCCAGGACGCAGTGCCCACCGCAAACGTGCCTGTCACTAACGCACCAACTGCCAATACCCCCGCCTCTGCAACTCAGGATGTCGCGGATGAGCCGTCTTTCACCGTTGTCTATGAGGATTACTACTACCAGGACGGCCGTGACGTCTTCAAGCAAGAGGGCGACGGCCTGTACACCGGTGAGGACAGTAAAATTACGGTTCTGGGCACCGGCTTCACCAAGGAGTGGCGCAAGCAGCACGGCAAGGTAGTCATCTACATCGCACCCGAGGAGAACGTCCCCTACAACGCCCATCAGGTGACCGATACCCTCTTGCGGTTTGAAGAGGGCAAGGACTTCACCATTGACGATGACGGCACCTTTGTCGCCCCGCTGAAGGTTAAGGCTAATACTTTGCCGAGTTACTATACCCTCACGGAGTATTTTCCGGATATGACTCTGGACAAGGTGCGTTACGAGGTTGGCATCCTTGCCGAGCCCGAGGGCCAGCCGCAGTCGACCGTTCAGGATATCTGGGCTCGCAAGAACGTTGTGACGCATCACGGTCTGAGCACCAATGATTATCACTTCGATACCTTCGCACCTAAGTTGAAATACGACGCTTTGAAGGACCCCACGAAGGATCAGGAACTGCTGATTCAGGGTCAGGGCTTCGTAGGGACTGACATCCCCGGCGCTGAGGGCATGATGTACGTCATTCGCGAGAAGGGCACGGGTTCCCCCGTCCTGGTCATGAGCGAGATGAAGCATTACGTCCAAGGCGATGATGAATACGAGACGAGCCTGGAGGGAGGCTTCGCTTTCGTCAATCTCAAGATTCCAGCGAACACGCTGGATCCGTCCAAACAGTACGTCATTGAGGCGTGGAGCGACTACGGTTACCCCAGCAAGACAGATAAGACTCTCATCACCCCGATGGTGGGTTTTGCCCCGGAGCACCGCGGCGTTCTTTTGGCGCACCAGGATTTGAAGTTTGAGGGTGTCCAGCGGTTCACGAATGCTTACGTACCCGTAGAGGAACGTATGTACTTTTCGACATCGCTGAACGACGAAGAACGGAATCAGCCCGCCACCCGCGGTGAGCTGGCTTCCGCCCTTTATGAGATGAAGGGCAGCCCCAAGGTGGACCTTCCTGAAGTCTCTCCGTGGCCGGATGTGAAGACGGACAATCCGAACTACGCCGCCTACATTTGGGCTCGTGAAAAGGGTGTTACCTTCGGCGGACCTGACGGAAAGTTCCACGCGGAGGACGGTCTCACGAATGCAACCGTTGCCGCAATGATTTACCGTGCGTCTGGTTCACCGGAAGTATCGGGTGTTTCGTCCTTCCCGGATGTTACGCCGGATTCCGCGTTCTACCGCGAGATTCTGTGGGCTACCCAGCAGAATGTTATTACTCCCGAGACCGGCATGTTTGAGCCGAATCATGCTGTGACCCGCATTGAGTTGGACTGGATAACGTTCTATTACTGGCATCGTGTTATGCACCCTACCACTACCGGCCTGTATCGCATTGCTAACTAAGTAGACCGAGCCGGTTATAGCCCGGGCACCTCGTCACAACGGATGGGGTGCCCGGGCTCTTACGCATTGAGGGAATCTGCGCGGATTCTTCTAGAGTTCTCGCCCCTAGAATTCTCGCCCTAGAGTTCCCACGCGGCGGCGGGTTCGGTACTTGCCGAGTGCGCGTCCTGACCGGTTGCCACGCCGGTAGAGACGGTGAAGTCCCACGGGTCGGTGTTGAGTGCGGACAGCTTCGTTTCGATGGCGAAGCCGCGCTCGGCGAGCAGGGCACGCAGGCGGTTTGCCGCCGACTGCAGCCAAAGGGATTCGCTGGCGGCGTGGGAGCAGTCAATCAGGGCGATGTTGCTGCCGTCGATTCGTGCGGTTTCACGGAATTCGCTGGCGGGGTGGTGGCGCAGGTCGGCGGTAATGTACACCTGCGCGTCGGTGGCGCGCACAGCATCGAAGAGAGAGTCACCGGCACCACCGCAGAGGGCGACGCGGCGGATCGGCTGGTCGGCGCGTCCGGCGATGCGCAGGCCGCCAGCGGTTGCGGGCAGTGCCGCAGCGAGGCGTTCTGCAAGCTCCTTGAGGGTGATTTCTTCGGGCAGGGTGCCGAGGCGGCCGGTGCCTACCGCGTGTTCCTGGTCGTCGAGTACCTGGGTTTGCGCTTCGGTGAGCGGCTCGCGGTCAATCAGGCCGATAGCGTCGCAGAGTGCTTCGTTCACGCCTTCAACGGCGGCATCTGCGTTGGTGTGCGCGCCGAGCAGGCCGCATCCGCCTTCGATGAGGGTGTGCAGAACGTTGCCCTTGTAGTCGCTGTCGGGAATGAACTTTGCGCCGCGGAGCAGCAGCGGGTGGTGGGTGATGAGCAGCTGCGCGCCTTCGGCTACGGCTTCTTCGGCGGTGGCGGTGAGGGCGTCTACTGCGAAGAGGACGGTGCTCACTTTAGCGGCGCCACGTCCGGCGACGAGGCCGGAGGCGTCCCATCCGGCGGCGAGCTGCGGCGGGAAGAGCGTGTGGAAGGCGTCGACGACTTCTGCGAGGGTGGGGGTTTCTAGTTTTTCAGTCATACCTCTATTGTGGCAGGTGGCGGGATTGCAGACGGTTTATGCCGAAACCTGCGGCCGCGCAGGAATATTGTGCGACCCCGCGGTGTTCTTGAGGTAGTGTGGATTTTTATATCAGTTCGAGGCTCAATATTCGAGGAGGAATCATGACTGATGTTGTTCTTGCCGGCGGCTGTTTCTGGTGCCTGGATGCGGTGTACCGCCAGTTCCGCGGGGTTGAGGCGAGCGTCTGTGGCTACACGGGCGGCGATACTGCCGACCCCGATTATCGTTCGGTATGTTCGGGTGCGACCGGGCATCAGGAGGCGGTGAAGCTCAGCTTTGACCCGCAGGTGATTGATCTGGATACGGTGTTGGATATTTTCTTCACGAGCCACGATCCGACGAGCTGGGATCGTCAGGGTGCGGATACCGGTTCGCAGTACCGTTCGGTGCTTTTCTACGCGGATGAGCAGCAGCGTGAGGCGTTTGAGCGTGCGGTGGCGCGTGCTCAGCAGCTGTACTCCTCCCCCATTGTTACGGAGATTAAGCCGCTGGGCGTGTTCTATGAGGCTGAGGAGTATCACCAGAATTATTACGCGTTGAATCCGGCGCAGGGTTATTGTGCGTTTGTGGTGAGCCCGAAGGTGGCTCAGGCGCGCCGTAATTTTGCGCATCTGCTCCGTTAGTTGTTCTGTTAGCCGCTCTGCTAGTCGGTACTTCCGGTTCAGTCGAGGCGTATTACGTTGTTCACCCCGTAGCTGTCTTTTGTTGTGCGACAGCTGCGGGGTGTCTTCATATGCGCCCGGCTATTTGTTGTTCGCTTGTGCTTTACGGTTGCTGTCCTGTGCTTTGCGGTTGCTATAAGGTGCGCCCGGTATGATGGGGGTGTCGACTCACTCCCCTCATCCGTTACCCTCGCCCGTTGACCTCACCGAAAGACTGCTGATGACTAGCTCCTCTTCTAAGCCCGTCGCTTTGAGCCGCCGCACCGTGTTGGGTGTGGGCGGTGTTGGTCTTGCCGCCGTGTTGTCTGCGTGTGCGCGTACGGTGCATCCGCCGGTTGATATTGCTGAAGCTGAGTCGGCGAGCGCTTCGGTGAGCCCGTCTGCTTCACCGGCGTTGCCGTCTGCGAATAAGTCGTATCAGGGTAAGGTCACGTTCGATAACTTTGAGAAGACCGGCGAGTACGTTCCTGCCACTGCCGAGATGAAGGCACAGAACGTGCCCAAACCGATCATGCCGGAGAAGGTACAGGAGCTGAGTATTGACGGTATTTATGCGCTGATTGGCTATTGGATTTCTAGCTTTAATTATTTGGCGTTGACGGGTGATATTGAGCCGTTGAAGAAGACGAATCCTAGCGCTGACTACACCCAGGAGCTTGAGCCGATGGTTAAGCTCTATGAGACGGGGCGCGGCTGGATTTATGACACGAGTGAGCCGATGTCCGTGTACCTGACGACGGATACTCCCACGCAGATTGAGGGCGACCGTATTCTTTATTTCTGGCGTGCTCGTTCTCTGGTGGACCAGAATGCGAAGAGGCATCTGACGGAGGGTGATAACCGCGATAAGTCCCTGGTCGGGGCGGAAGATTCTCAGGGCCAGGCAATGAGGATTGTTGTGGAGTATAAGGAGGGTGCTTGGTTTATGAGCACTCAACAGGATAAGGACGCTGATAAGAGCACGGAATCTGCGAGTGCTTCAGCATCCTAATGCACTCATTGCAGCTTTGTAGCTTTTGCAGTTTTTTCGCACAAGAACATAAGTAGCAACATTTGATAGCCGTTCACGTGTTTAGGGTATGATGGGGATGTCAACTCACTCGTTTTCCTTTGTTGACGTACTTTGAAAGGCTAATCATGACGAGCCCTTCCCCCACCTCTGCCGGTATGTCCCGCCGCGTGGCGCTGGGTGCAACCGGTGCCGGTATGCTGGCTGCGCTGACGGCGTGCGCCAGCGATATTCGCCCGCTGGCTGATGGTAGCGCATCCAGCTCCCCTTCTGCTTCCGCGGGTGCGTCCGAAAGCGCATCCGCGAGCGCCTCGGCGTCTGCTTCTGCTTCTTCCGGCAAGTCCTATAAGGGCTTTGTGAAGTTCGATAACTTCGAGAAGAACGGCGAGTACATTCCTGCCACGGCTGAGAAGAAGGCGCAGAACGTGCCCAAGCCTCTCGTGCCGGGGAATATGAACGAGCAAAACGTTGATGGCTTGTATGCATTCATTGGTTACTGGCTGGCGAGCTTCAACTATGCGTTGATGACCGGTGATACTGAGCCGATGAAGAAGGCTGACCCTGCAGATGTGTATGCTAAGAGCCTGGAAGAGTTTGCGCTCATGTACGAGAACAATCTGGGCTGGATGTACGGTACGGATACCCCGGTTACTCTTGAGCTGATTACTGGTTCGCCGCAGAAGGCTTCCGGTAGCACTACCCGTTACAACTGGCCGGGTTACATGAACTACAGCGCCGACGCGAAGATTCACATTGTGGGCAAGTCTGACCGGCCCTTTAAGACGGACTCGAGCCCGAACGGTCAGCTGATGAAGGCTGCTGTGGAGTACAAGGACGGTAAGTGGTTTATGCTCACCGGCGATGAGGACTCTTCTTCGGCGACTTCCGGTTCTTCCTCTAGCTCTTCTTCTTCTGTCTAGGACTCTCGTCTTAGCTAGCTAAGACATAACAGCTTGGGATGAGCTTCTCCCCCGCCTGCGGTAATGCACCGTGGGCGGGGTTTCTTTGTGCCAAAGTTCTGCCGAAGCGCTGCCAGAAATCTGTCGGAACCCTGCCAAAATTCTGCAGAAACCCAGGGAACACTCAGGGGGAAACCCTGCGGATGCTCGGGGTCGGCGGAGGGTGCCTCGGGTACGCTTAACGTATATACATTGACGTACTGCATGCGGTCTTTACCTGCAGGTTGTGAGCCCCGTGCTGACGGCTTTGAGGGTGAAGGTTCCGACGAAGGACTTCCGATGACTACTTTCTTCACTCGACGTACCGCCCTGGGTGTTGCTGTTGCTGGTGCGCTTTCTGCGTTGACTGCGTGCGCGAGCGATATTCGCCCGCTGGCTGGTAGTACCGGCTCGGCTTCTCCGTCGGAGGCGGCGACCGCCTCCGAAACTGCCTCCGCATCGGCGTCTGCGAGCGCGTCTCCTTCAGCTTCTGCGGGCGCTTCTGCATCTTCGGGCCTTCCGTCTTCGGGTAAGTCCTATAAGGGTGCGATGAAGTTCGATAGCTATGAGAAGACCGGCGAGTATGTTCCGGCGAGTGCTACGAATCCGGCTGAGAATATGCCGAAGCCTGTTCCTCCGGCGAATATGCAGGAGCACAGCGTTGATGGTGCGTATGCTTTCTTGAGTTTCTGGCTGGCGAGCTTGAACTATTTGATGATGACGGGTGACCCGCACCCGATTGAGATTGTTTACCATGATGGCTACGGCTGGGAGAAATATCCCAGCACGATTAAGCTGTATGCATCGGGTGCTGGTTGGGTGTACGGTACGGAAACTCCGTATATTGTTGAGCTGCTAACGGACGCTCCGCGTGAGGTGCCGGGTAGCGATAATACTCGCTTTATTTGGGAAGGCTATTCCTACATGGACCCGAAGATGATGCGCCATTTTAGGAATCAGCCGGAGAAGGCGACGAGTGCTGATGAGTCGAAGAAGAAGGTGGCGAGGTTCCGTCTGGAGTACAAGGACGGTAAGTGGGAGCTGTCTAGCGCCGCTTAGTTGCCGTCTGGCGGAGGGTTTTCCTCTCGTGGTGATTTCTCATGGTATAAGACCCCGCACCTGGTAAAACGCTGGGTGTGGGGTCTTAATTTTCTGAACATGCGAGGTGGTCACAGGGCTATCTGGTGGCTCTCGGGTAACCTTAAATGTATATACATTGACGTACTGATAGGTCTTTACAGGGCGTCTACGCCTGCTCTGTTGCTGGGCGTCGTTGTTTGTTCTGTATTGGCTCCAACGAAGGGCTTCCGATGACTGCTTTCTTCACTCGACGTACTCTCCTGGGGGTTGGCGCGACCGGTATTCTTGCGGCGCTGACTGCTTGCGCTAGCGATATTCGCCCGCTGTCGCAGGGTTCCGGCGGTTCCTCCGGTTCGCCTTCTGCTGCTTCTGGTGCGGCTTCTTCTTCTGCGAGCGCCTCTGCGTCGCCCTCGCCCACTGATGATCACACTCCCGGCTCGTATGTTGGCCCGATTAAGTTCAATAACTACGAGCGGAACGGCACCTACATTGCGGCGAGTGCGAATGCGCCGGCGCAGAACGTGCCGAAGCCCCTCATCCCGGAGAAAATGAAGGAGAACAGCCCCGAGGGTGCCTACGCTCTGATGGGTTATTGGCTTGCCTCCCAGAATTATCTGATTCTGACCGGCGATGTTGAGCCGCTGATGCAGGCGGACCCGGCAAAGGCCTTTTTGAAGAACTCTAAGACCATGATTAAGCTCTACGAGTCGGGCCTGGGTTGGATTTACGGTTCGGATCAGCCGTACAAGATTGAGATTGCGGAGAACGAGCTTCAGCCGGTTGCTAATAAGCCGGACCGTTATGAGTGGCTTGTGACCGTCG
>NZ_CALJRY010000286.1 GCF_937976295.1 uncultured Rothia sp.
GGCTCGGGGGTTGCAGGAGCGGTGGGGGCAGGAGTCTCAGCCTTGGGAGCCTCGGTAGCCTCAGCCTTAGGAGCTTCGGTCTTCGGAGCCTCGGTAGCCTCAGCCTTAGGTGCTTCAGCCTTGGGAGTCTCTGCCTTAGGTGCTTCAGTTGCCTCTGCCTTAGGAGCTTCGGTCTTCGGTGCCTCAGCCTTAGGAGCCTCGGTTGCCTCAGCCTTAGGTGCTTCAGTTGCCTCTGCCTTAGGCGCTTCGGTCTTCGGAGCCTCAGCCTTGGGGGTCTCGGTTGCGTTGCCGCCAGGCAGGGAAGAAGCCTGGGCGGTTGCCTTCTGATCAACAACCTGCTGCTGCTGATCGGCGGGTGCTTCTGCCGCAAAGGTTGCCGGGATTGCCGCCACAGAACCGGCAGTAAAAGCTGCCGCAGCTGCGATCTTGTAAACGCGACGGGTAGTCTTCGACATTTTTCCTCGATCTCTGAATTATCGGTGGTGAACCTACGCGGTGCCCTCCGTCTTTGAGGGGCAGGCAGATTCACATGCGGGTGTGACTGCTAAAAGGCTAACACCCGACCCTGGGTCTTCTGCCCTCTTAATGCCCACTTTAAGCAACTGTAATGAAATCGTTATAAAAACACCCCCCAAGTTGAGGGTTAATACAGACCAATTATGGTGTTTTGCGGTCATATACTGACATCTGAACACCGGCAACCCTACATTTTGATTGCATTTGAAGAAAATATGATACTTTCCATAGATAATTTCACCTCGGCTATTTCACCACAGTGAACCTTAAAGTCTCACGTACCACTTTATAGTTCTATCAAGCACTCCTTGATACCTCTCCCCCACTTATTCCCACCCGGCACGGCAGGCACTCCACACAAATCCCAGGCCTCCTGGCGCACCAGCAAAAAGCCTCGCCCGCATCCCAAGAATCAGGAATGCAGGCGAGGCACGCATCATGACCCCCGCATCAGCGAGCGCAAGAGCGCAAAGCTTAGCTCTCCCTACGAATCACCTTGAATTGGCTGGGCTGAGCCACCGGGCGAATCGTAATACGGTCAAGGTTCACGTGGTGCGGAACGTTCAACGCAAAGGTCACGGTCTGCGCCACATCCTCGGCAGTCAAAGGCTTCTCAACGCCCGCATAAACACGGTCAGCCGCCTCCTTAGAACCCAGGCGGTTCAGAGAGAACTCCTCGGTGTGCACCATGCCCGGGCAAATCTCAATCACGCGAATATTGTTCTCGGCCTCTTCCAGGCGCAGCGCCTCGGTCAGACCGCGAGCGCCAAACTTTGCCGCGTTGTATCCGGCGCCGCCCTCGTAGCCGTGCTCGGCGGCGGTGGAGGTCAGGTTCAGGATCGTGCCGTGGCCATTCAGTCGCAGCGCCTCCGCGTAGGCGCGAACCATGTGCAGGATGCCGAGCACATTCATCTGGTACATCTTCAAATAATCGGCAGGCTTGCCGTCAGCAACCTTATCCACGCCAATAGCGCCGCCGGCAATATTGACCAGGGCGTCAATGGTTCCCTGCTCTTCCAGAATCTGCTCGGCAACGAAGCGCACGGAATGTTCGTCGGTCACGTCGCAGGTGACCGGGTGAGCGCCGGTCTCCGCGTAGAGGGTGTACAGGCGGTCGGTGCGACGCGCCAGAGCGTAGACGGTCCAGCCGGTTGCTACCAGCTGCTGTACGGTGGCACGACCAATACCGCTGGATGCACCGGTCACCACGGCAACTTTGCCGTCGCCAGTATGAGGCAGAAAAGGAGATGCAGGAATGTGGGTGTTCTCAGTCATACTTTAATCCTAGTAGAGCGATGCCCGCGGGTGCTCTGATCGAGCAGACTCGCGGGCATATATTTTGAAATTTTCGATAGTGAGATAGGTTCCGGCGCCACAACCGCCCGGCGCCCCGTCAAGCCGCTACTTGCGGCGGCGAGGCAGACCCCAACGGCTCCTACCACCGTCACGGAACCCGAGGCGGTGCTCAAAATATACGGGCGAGCTACTACCGGTCTTGATGGTGTCCGGAGGGACCGTACCCTCACGCGCCGAAAGCAGGTAAAGAACCGCAGCGCCCGGCATGAACACAATCAGAGGCAACACGAAACGCATGCGCGCCTCGCCGTAACCGCTACTCACCGTCAAATGCCAGATGCACAACGCAACCAGCACCAGGTGCAGTATCAGCAGAACAGTTTCAGACGTGCCCAAACCGAAAATACTCAGAGAACTCATGGCAACTCCTCAAAGGTCGTGTACTTTCAGTCTACGCCGCCGCCGCGCCGCTGAGAAGGATTCACCGGCTGTTGATACTGTCACTATTGATACTGTCACTGTTGATACCGCAGATTTTCGCGCCTACACTGCAGATGACCGAGGGCAGTATTTTAGGGGCTCTCCCCCATTGCCGTTTTCCATTGAGTTTGCCGCTGAACTTACCACTGAGTTTTCCGCTGAACCGCCGATTACTCCTCCTATAGGAACCCCCACATGACAGCAACACCACGCCAGCGCATCACCGCACTACACGAGCAGCGCCAAACGCTCCAGCAGAGGGCGCGGCGCATCCGTGCCGCCACCGGAACCCCCTACAGTTCTGAGGTGCATCTGCTGCTCGGGCAGAGCTACCTCGACCCCGCCAGCTGGCAGGAACTCACCGCCTCCTCCGGGGTACGCGCCGCAGCACGCAGGGCGCAGTTCGCACGCCGGTACCGGCGCCTCCTGGCACGTTTAGAAGCCGCCATCGAGCGGTACGAACAGCACAGCGCAGCGCAGAATTCCCCTGGAGCTGAGAGAATGCCGTGAATATGAGAAAATAGCCGTTATGGCTGAAAACATTTTGGGCTCAGACTCGCCCGTACAGATTAACGTTCCCGACCGCCCCGCCCTCGAAGGCCTCGAAGAGAAGCTCTCGCAGCGCTGGGCCGACGAGAAGACCTACGCATTCGACGAGAACACCACTCGCGAACAGGTCTACTCCATCGACACCCCGCCGCCGACCGCATCCGGCTCCCTGCACGTGGGTCACATGTTCTCCTACACCCAGACCGACGTCATTGCACGCTACCAGCGCATGACCGGCAAGAACGTGTTCTACCCCCTCGGCTGGGATGACAACGGCCTGCCCACCGAACGCCGCGTTCAGAACTACTACGGTGTTCTCTGCGACCCCTCCGTGGCAGACAACGACTCCTTCCGTGACCTGATCACCTGGAAGGCAGACGGCACCCCCAAGCCCGACCGTAGCCAGGCAAAGTGGCCGCGCATCTCCCGCAACAACTTCATTGAACTCTGTGAAGAGCTCGCGGTTGAAGACGAAAAGGTCTTCGAAAACCTCTTCACCACCCTCGGCCTGTCCGTTGACTGGTCGCGCACCTACCGCACCATCGACGCGCACTCCCGCAAGGTCTCCCAGCTCGCCTTCCTGAAGGACCTGGAAGCAGGCAACGCCTACATGGCTGAAGCACCGACCATGTGGGACGTCACCTTCCGCACCGCAGTGGCACAGGCTGAGCTGGAAGACAAGGAACGCCCCGGCGCGTACCACCGCATCAGCTTCCACCGCCCCAACGGCGAGAAGGTCTGGATTGAGACCACCCGCCCCGAACTGCTGCCCTCCTGCGTGGCTCTCGTGGCGCACCCGGACGACGAGCGTTACAAGCCGCTGTTCGGCACCACCGTCACCTCCCCGCTGTTCGGCGTTGAGGTCGAGATCAAGGCGCACCCGCTGGCACAGCCCGACAAGGGTGCCGGTATCGCCATGATTTGTACCTTCGGCGACACCACCGACGTCACCTGGTGGCGTGAACTGCAGCTGGACACCCGCGCCCTCATCGGTCGCGACGGCCGCTTCTCCCGCGAAACCCCCGAGTGGATCACCTCCGCCGAGGGTCGCGAGCGCTACGAGCGCATGGCAGGCGCCACCGTCTTCACCGCACAGAAGACCGTCGTGGAAATGCTGGTCGAGGCTGGCGAAATGGACGGCGACCCCAAGCCGATTACCCACCCCGTGAAGTTCTACGAAAAGGGCGACAAGCCCCTCGAAATCGTGGCTTCCCGCCAGTGGTACATCCGCAACGGTGGCCGTGACGCTGCACGCCGCGAGAAGCTCATCGAGCGCGGCCGTGAGATGAACTGGTACCCCTCCTTCATGCGTAGCCGCTACGAGAACTGGGTTGAGGGTCTGAACGGCGACTGGCTGATTTCTCGCCAGCGTTTCTTCGGCGTTCCCTTCCCCGTCTGGTACCCGCTGGACGCTGAGGGTGAGCCGGACTACGAGAACCCGATTCTGCCTTCTGAGGACATGCTGCCGGTTGACCCCGCATCTCAGGCTGCTCCCGGTTACACCGAGGATCAGCGCGGCGTAGCGGGCGGCTTCATCGCTGACCCGGACGTTCTGGACACCTGGGCTACCTCCTCCCTGACCCCGCAGATTGCGACCGGTTGGGGCGTGAACCCGGACCTGCACGCGAAGACCTTCCCCATGGATCTGCGCCCGCAGGGTCACGACATTATCCGCACCTGGTTGTTCTCCACCGCTGTTCGCGCGGAGACCCTGGCTTCCTCCGTGCCGTGGTACAACACCGCGCTCTCCGGCTGGATTCTCGACCCGGACCGCAAGAAGATGTCCAAGTCTAAGGGCAACGTTGTGGTCCCCAACGAGGTTCTGGAGAAGTATGGTTCGGACGCTGTGCGCTACTGGGCTGCTTCCGCTCGCCTGGGTGCTGACACCGCCTACGACGAAGGCCAGATGAAGATTGGCCGCCGCCTTGCCATCAAGCTGCTGAACGCATCCAAGTTCGTGCTGAACCTGGGCGCTACCGAGAAGTCCGTCATCACTTCTCAGGCTCAGGGTCGCGTGCTCATCAACGCCCTGGACCGCTCCCTGCTGGCTCGCCTGGCATACCTGATTGAGGAAGCAACCGCCGCATTCGAGAAGTACGAGTACGCTCGTGCCCTGCAGATTTGCGAGAGCTTCTTCTGGTCCTTCACCGACGACTTCGTTGAGCTGATTAAGGACCGTGCGTACGGTGCACGCGGCGAGGAGGAGCAGGCTTCTGTTCTGGCGGCTCTGGCAACCACCCTGGATGCTCTGCTGCGCCTGTTCGCGCCCTTCCTGCCGTTCGTGACCGAAGAGATTTGGTCCTGGTGGCGTGCAGGTAGCGTACACCGCGCCGAGTGGCCGCAGGCACTGCCCATTCTGGAAGGCACCCTGCTGGCTGAGTACTCTGCACAGAACCCGACTGCTGGCATTTCTGCTCAGTGGGTCCTGGCGGACGCTGACCCGGCTCAGATTGAGTCGCTGAAGCAGATTCTGCCGGATGTTGCTGAGGCTCTGGGTGGTCTGCGTAAGGCTAAGAGCGACGCGAAGGTTAAGCAGCGCACCGAGGTTGAGTCCGCTACTATTGCGGCTCCGCAGGCTCAGCTGGATCGCATTGCCGCTGGCATGGCTGATCTGAAGGCTGCCGGTAACGCTCGTGAGCTGTCCCTGGTGGCGGCTGAGGGCGAGCTGGAGGTTCGCGATGTTGTGCTCGTTGTGGAAGAAGCAGCTGAGTAATTTCGCCTAAATTGAGCGTTTCTCGCTTAAATTTATGACGCTACTTGGGCGTTGAGGACGGGGCGGTACCGATTGACGGTACCGCCCCGTTTTTTGTGCCTGCGGTTCGTTGCAGCTCGCCGGGTGTGAGGCCCCGGCGGCTGACTTCTAGGGCTCTGACTATGGGCTTTGTTCAAGCTGCGCCCGTGGATGCCTGATCAAGCCCTCTGAGAGTCTTCGCCAGCGCCTCCCCCAACGATGTGGGTTTTAGCTTGCTGGCCTGTGGGGATTCTGCGGGATTTCCAACCCATTTTTATATTCATCAATGTGCAAAGAGCATAATCAACCTTATGAGATTGACTGTCACTTATGTATGATTGTTGATGCGAGGGTTTTATCGTCAGGAGCAACCCTCTATTCAACTTCAGCAACAGACAAACCACCGGTACGAACCTAGACATAACCGCCCAACCGCACGACAAGAACCCAACCGGCCAGGGGCAGTGATGCCACCCGGCTCTAACCCCGTGCCAGAGTAGGCGCACCCTATATCCTCATGACTTCACACTCATTACCTTCCGGTTCCCCCGATAACCCGCACGCGAGGCAGAGCTCCACCCCGAGCTCACCGCCAGGAGCGCAAGCGAACATTTCCCCCGATCAGCTTCAGCACTACCACACGAGCCTCAACGAATACATCAGCCAGGCGCGTGAGCACGCCCAGACGCTACGTACCAGCTACGCCAACGAAGTGTACGAGCTGTGGCATCAGCATATTTCCACCAGCGCCGCAGCCGATGAGGCGAGCATCGCCTCCGGCTCTTTGAACGCTCAGCGGCTCGAAGAGCTGACCCGCAAGTGGGTGCGCCTCATGCGTGAAAGCCGCGATATGTTGCACCACGAAAGCTCCATTGCGGCGGCACGTGCCGCGGTTGAGGCTAAGCCCCTCCCCGAGTAGGGTCACCCTATATTTCTGTCACGATTTCTTTCACGCGGCAACGCCAACGCCCCGCGTTGGTACCGCGTTTTTCTGCGGCAGGGCAATCGAGCCAAGCGATTAAGCCCTGCCCGGAATGCATACTTCGCACATTCTGCCCCTTGCTATAGTTATGGATATTCAAAGACCCTCACTATGTTGCAGAAAGGGCGGGAATGTCCCACCAAAAACGCGTCCTGCGGCCTATACGTAGCGACGTCGCTCCCCCAGTTACCTCGCCACCGGTCTACCGTGGTGATATTGACACGCGCGGCGAGTCGCAAGACCTCGTCCCGCGTAGTTTCTGGGTCAATTTCTGGGACACTCTCTTCTTCATCTTCGCCGGCATCGCGGCCCTCGTACTGACCATCATGATTCTGGCGAATACGGTCGGCCACTCTTTTTGGGGCGTGCCCATCGCTTTCATTTTCTGGGCGGTCACCGCGTACCTGACGCTACCGCGTTTTCACGCCATCATGACCCGCATCTACGTGCCCGACTACTTTATTGGGCGCACCCGCACCCCGGACGGCCTGCTCGGCGACCCGGTCAATATCGGTTTGATTGGTACCGAGGAGCAGATTCACCAGGTCATGCAGAATGCGGGATGGACCCGCGCTGACGACGTCACCCTCGTCTCCTCCTGGAAAATTATTCTCTCCACCATCACCCGCCGTTCCTACGCGGAGGCGCCGGTCTCCCCGCTGAAAATTTTTGGCAGGACGCAGGATTTCGCCTACCAGCAGGAAGTAGACGGCAACCCCGAGAAACGCCACCACGTGCGCTTTTGGAAAACCCCGGACGGCTGGTTGTTACCGGGCGGTCACCGGGTGGATTGGTTGGCGGCGGGCACGTACGACTCCGGTGTGGGTTTCAGCTTCTTCACCCTGCAGGTCACGCACCGCATTGACGCTGAAACCGACTTTGAACGCGACTACATTGTGGAGTCCATTCAGTACGCCCACCCGGAAACTCACGTTGAGATTCTGCACGATTTTTCCTCCGGCTACCACGCCCGTAACGGCGGCGGCGACGCGATTCGCACGGACGGGGCGTTCCCGGTTATCGTGCTGAACAATGAGGGACTGGAGCCGCAGGAGCAGGAAGAAATTCACCTCTCTAGCGCGCACGACCTGGCGTACCGCATGCCGCTGAGTCTGCTGGTCGGTTCGGGTATGCTCATTGCCGTGACCCTCGCAGACATTATCAACAGCATCATTCTGGCGCTCAGCCGCCCAGCACTGCGCGCCGAGCTGTTGGAGGATGGCTCGGGCAACGACATTGAGTTGCTGAACCTCTTCGATCAGGCAGATAGCGACGTGCTGATGACCATTACCGGTACGGTGCTGGTTGGTTTTGTGGCGATTTATTCGGCGGTGCACCTGTTCCTACTGTGGAGCACGCTGCGCGGCTCGTCGAAGGCTCGCCGGCTGGCTCTGCTGTTGACTGCGCTGAGCTTCGCGGCGATTACTGGCGGTGTGCTGTGGGGGCACCAGTCCTTGCCGCTGTCCACGATTTTCTTCCAGCTGGGCGTTGCCGTGTTTGCCATGTTGGCGTTCACCTCGGATGCTGCGGTCCAGTACACGGCAACCCGCACCTTCCATATGCGTGATACAAAGATTGTGCAACGCGCAACGCACCCGAAGGTTCTCGAGCACAGGGCTCAGCGCAAGGCGCAGAAGGCATGCAAAGCACAGAAAGCAGGCAAGGCTGCTGCGAGCCGCGCTCACCGCGCGTAGCTAGCACGCTTCAAGGATTGCACGCTTCGGGGCAACATAGTGAATAGAAAAATACCGCCCGGTCAGTACATGACCGGGCGGTACTTTTATGCTCTGCTGCCGCAGACTCTACCGAGCCTGCGCGCATTGTACGGATTCTTAGGCTTCGCCGTTTTCACCGTGGAAAATCGGGCCCACGGTACGGGGGCGCTTCAGCTCAAAGAAGCCGGGGTAGGAAGCCAGCGCCAGGGCGCCGTCGAAGAGCTTACCTGCCTCTTCACCGGCAGGGCTCGGGGAGATGACCGGGCCGAAGAAAGCGGTGCCGTTGATAGAAATCAGCGGAACACCGATGTCGGTGCCGCCCACGGTCTCCAGCGCCAGGTCCAGGGAGGCGCGCATCTGCGCATCGTACTGATCGGTGAAGGCGACATCCGCCAGCTCTTCGGGCAGGTTGACCTCCGCCAGCGCCTTGACGATTGCGTCGCGGTAGGAATCAGCCTTGTTGCTGTTGTGGTGAATCTGCTCGCCCAGAGCGTCGTAGAGGGGCTTGATGACCTCGTTGCCGTGCAACTCACGCACAGCGGTGATAAGGCGGGTCGGTGCCCAGGACTGGTCCATCATTGTCTGGTAGTCGGCGGGCAGCTCGCGGCCCTGGTTGTGCATGGACAGGGAGAAGGGGCGCCAGGTCACCTCAACGTTGCGGACCTTCTGCACCTCACCAATCCAGCGGGAGGTAATCCAGCACCAGGGGCAGATCGGGTCAAACCAGAAATCAACCTGTGCGGGTGCGTTCTCAGCCATGAGTGTTCCTCTCTCATACGGTTGCGCCAGCCGCTTCTATGAGCCGGCGCTTATTCTTCGGTACACGCTCTTCAAGACACGCTCTTCAGGACATGCCAACGAGAGCGGTACCTGCTAGTGAGCCGTCACCCCGTATGACCGGGGCGACGGCTTCTTTATTCCCTAGCCTGTCGGCTGGAAGTATTCGGTTATGCCGCCTGACGGTCCGCTTCCTTGAGGGAGACGGCCTTCGCCTCCCCCTTGACGGTGCGGGTGGTCTCGGCTTCAGGCTCGGGCGCCTGCAGCACGTAGCGGGGTTCCGTGCCGTTGAGCACGGTGTCCTCCCCAATGACGATGGACACCACGTCGGTGCGGTCCGGGATGTCGAACATAATCGGCTGCAGAATCTGCTCCATCATGGAACGCAGGCCGCGGGCACCGGTACCGCGCTCGGCGGCGAGGCGGGCAATAGCGGCGACTGCTGCGTCGTCGATGATGAGCTCCACGCCGTCCAGGGCGAAGAGGTGACGGTACTGCTTGAGCAGCGCGTTCTTCGGTTCGGTCAGCACGCGAGCCAGCTCTTCTTCATTGAGCTCGCTCAGGGTCGAGATGACCGGCAGGCGGCCAATCAGCTCGGGGATGATGCCGTAGTGCGCCAGGTCCTCGGGCATGATCTGGTCCAGCGGGTTCTTCACGGAACCGCCCAGCTCGGCACCGAAACCGATGCCGCCGGCACCCACGCGGGCTGCGATGCGGTCGTCAATATTGTCGAAGGCACCGGCCACGATAAAGAGAATGTTCGAGGTATCAATCTCAAGGTTCGCGTGCGCCGGATGCTTGCGTCCGCCCTCCGGGGGTACAGTCGCCACGGTGCCCTCAATAATCTTCAGCAGCGCCTGCTGCACGCCCTCACCGGACACGTCACGGGTGATGGAGAGGTTCTCACCACCCTTGCGGGCAATCTTGTCGATTTCGTCAATGTAGATGATGCCGCGCTGAGCCTTGGCAATATCGCCGTCAGCGGCGTTGATGAGGCGCAGCAGAATGTTCTCCACGTCGTCACCCACGTAGCCCGCCTCGGTGAGGGTGGTTGCGTCGACCAGCGCGAAGGGCACATCCAGCTTCTTCGCCAGGGTTGCCGCCAGGTAGGTTTTACCGCAACCGGTCGGGCCGAGCATCAAAATATTCGACTTGCCCAGCTCCACCTGCTCCCCCGCGGTCGCCGAAAGAATGCGGGAGGTCAACACCGGGTTATCAATATCGTGGATGCGCTTGTAGTGGTTGTACACCGCCACCGCCAGGGTGCGCTTCGCCGCGTCCTGACCGATGACGTAGTCGTTGAGGTAGCTGTAAATTTCGCGCGGAGTAGCCAGCTGAGGCGCGGGGGCAGCCGCGGGGGCTTTCACCTTCAGACGCTCTTCAGCGAGAATCTCTTCGCACAGTTCCACGCATTCATCGCAGATGGAAACGTTCGGGCCGAGCACAATCTTGAAAACCTGCGCGCGAGTCTTCTTGCAGAAAGAGCATCGCATGCTGGCGTTGGGCTGTTCGGGAGGCACAATGACGTCTGTGGCCACGAAGATTCCCTTTCGATCGGCGTGGTGAAATCGATGCAGAAGGGTCAGTGTTCTGATGTCTGCGGTGATTTCTCAGGAGGGGCGGTGGTGGCGCCCTGGTTTGAGTGAGAAACCGGTATGAAATACTCTAATTTTCTCCTTCTCTAAGGCTACCGGAGTTCACCCCGGAACTCAGAATTACGCACCGCAAATGGACGGACTTACCGGGCATATGACAAAGCGCGTCTTTTATGACGGCGGCGGGGGCTGACACTCCGGCATGTGACGGTAAAGACCGGCAGATGATGCCCGGCAGATAATAAAGCCCGGCACAAAAGCGCAGGTCAACACCACATATCAGCTGGTCTCACCGCAACCCACCCAGCGGGTACAAAACAGTGGGCACAAAACAGCAGGCACAAATCAGAGGGCGCAAAAAGGGCGGCACCGCACCGCGCACCAGCCCGAAGGCTCGCACACGGCACGATGCCGCCCCTCCCCCGAAAAATATTCGGGGATATTCCTCAAAACTTTAGGTGTGGGAAATAGCGGTGTTGGTCGCAGGCTTACGCAGCTTACGCGACTCCAGCACCTTATCGACCAGGCCGTACTCCAGGGCAGCAGCCGCGGTCAGAATGTTGTCACGCTCAATGGAACGGTCAACTTCCTCGTAGGTCTTGCCCGAGTGCAGCGCCAGAGTCTGTGCAGTCCACTCACGCATACGCATAACCTCGTTCGCGTGAATCTCAATGTCAGATGCCTGACCGCCCTGCTGGCCGCTCAGCGCGGGCTGGTGAATCAGCACGCGAGCGTTCGGCAGCGCCAGACGCTTGCCGGGGGTACCGGCAGCCAGCAGAACCGCCGCAGCGGATGCCGCCTGACCCAGGCACACGGTCTGAATCTCGGGGCGGATGAACTGCATGGTGTCGTAGATGGCGGTCATTGCGGTGAAGGAGCCGCCGGGCGAGTTGATGTACAGGGTGATGTCACGCTCGGGGTCCTGCGCCTCCAGCACCAGCAGCTGAGCCATGACGTCGTCAGCGGATGCGTCGTCCACCTGGGTGCCCAGGAAGATGATGCGGTCCTCGAACAGCTTTGCGTACGGGTCCTGACGCTTGTAACCGTAGGGGGTGCGCTCCTCGAAGCTGGGGAGCACGTAGCGGTTGCTCGGCATAGCCGGCGCCGAGGTGGTGATATCGTTCGGCAGGTAGTTCATGTGCATCTCCCTTATGCGTTCTTCGATTCGGGCAGCTTACCGGCGGTGGTGGCAATGTGGTCGAAGAAGCCGTATTCCAGGCCTTCTTCCGCGTTGAACCAGTTGTCGCGGTCGTTATCCTTCAGGATGGTTTCCAGGCTCTTGCCGGTGCGCTCAGCGGTGATCTCTGCCAGGCGCTTCTTCATGTCCAGAATCAGCTCAGCCTGGGTGCGGATATCCGATGCGGTACCGCCGATGCCGCCGAGGGGCTGGTGCATGAGGATGCGGGCGTTCGGGGTTGCGTAGCGCTTGCCGATGGTGCCTGCGGTGAGCAGGAACTGACCCATGGATGCTGCCATACCGGTCACCACGGTCACCACGTCGTTCGGGATGAGCTGCATGGTGTCGTAGATAGCCATGCCAGCGGTGACGGAGCCGCCGGGAGAGTTGATGTACAGGTAGATGTCTGCCTCGGGGTCTTCAGCCGAGAGCAGCAACATCTGGGAGCAGATGAGGTTAGCGTTGGAGTCGCGCACCTCGGAGCCGAGCCAGATAATGCGCTCCTTCAGGAGGCTGTTGTAGACGTAATCTTCCTGGGCACCAACGATGGGGGTTGCCATAGACGGCGCGGGCGCCACGCCGGCTGCCTGGGAGGCGCCGATGGGCAGAGGCATGTAGCTGGACATTCTTCCTCTTCTTCTCTAATGGGTCTTCGCTGCATCTTTGCGCGATTTACGCGCCGGAGCGCACGCGAAAAGTTTCGTTGCTACTACCTTACCGATAGTTGCTCTCCCCCGCTTCCCTTCGGGTTGTTCGTTCGCCAGGGGGTGAAGCAGAGGCGGAATAGCCGGGGGTGAAAAGAGCCTCAGCGGGCACCCAACCGGTAACTCGGTGGATGCCCGCTGAGGCTACACGTTTTACGCAATCAGCTCACGCCCTCTAGCGGGGTGGCTTCTTGCAGACCGTGGCGGGGATTTAGGCAGCTGCCTCTTCGCCCTCGCCCAGGTACTTGGACAGGTCAACAACGTTGCCCTTGGTGTCCTTGACCACTGCGGTCTTCAGCACTGCTGCCAGAGCCTTGGAGCGGCGAACCTCGCCGACCAGTGCGCCAGCCTGGCCGGAGCCGTCCAGCATCTGTGCGAACTGGTTGGGGTCCATGCCGTACTGGGAGCTCATGGTGATGATGTAGTTGATCATCTCAGCCTGGTCAACGGTCACTTCTTCCTTGTCCGCAACAGCGTCGAGAACCATCTCGTTCTTGAATGCGGTCTCGGTGTTCTCGCGAACCTCGGCGCGGTGCTCCTCGGTGTCGTGGCCTGCTTCAGCGTTGGGGTTGTTGAAGTGCTGCTCGAGCTGGTCCTCGATAACCTTCTCGGGGACGGGGATCTCAACGAGCTCAACGAGCTTTGCGAGGACCTTGTCGCGTGCCTGGGTGCCCTGCTCGGCAACCTTAGCTTCTGCAACCTGCTTCTTGATGTCTTCCTTCAGCTCTTCGATGGTGTCGAACTCGGAAGCCAGCTGTGCGAACTCGTCGTCAGCTTCGGGCAGCTCGCGCTCCTTGACTGCGGAGAGCTTGACCTTGATGGTTGCCTGCTCGCCTGCGTGCTCGCCACCGGAGAGCTTGGTCTCGAAGGTTGCATCCTCGCCAGCGGACAGGCCGGTCAGAGCCTCGTCGATGCCGTCGAGCATGGTGCCGGAACCAATCTGGTAGGACAGGTCGTTTGCTGCGTCTACCTGCTCGCCGTCGATTTCTGCGGCGATGTCAATGGTCACGAAGTCCTTGTCAGCTGCGGGGCGCTCAACGGTATTCAGGGTGCCGAAGCGCTCACGCAGAGCGTCCAGTGCCTGAACCTCGTCCTCAGCGGTGACCTCTACCTCGTCAACCTCAACCTCGAGGCCCTCGTAGTTGGGCAGCTCGATTTCGGGGCGGACGGTGACGGTGATGGTCAGCTTGACGTCTGCCTCACGGTTCTCGGTGGAGGGCTGGGACTGAACGTCCAGCTCGGGCTGCGCCAGGGGGGAGAGCTCGTTCTCGCCCAGTGCCTGTGCGTAGTAGTCGTTCAGAGCGTCGTTCAGGGATGCCTCGACGATGTAGTCGAAGCCCGCACGCTGCTCGATGAGCTGCTTGGGCAGCTTACCCTTGCGGAAGCCGGGAACGCTGATCTGGTCTGCGAGGTTCTTGTAGGTGCGGTCCAGGTAGGGCTTGAATTCTGCGAAGGGAACCTCGACCTCAATCTTTGCGAGGGTCGGGTTGAGCTTCTCGACGGCGGTCTTCACGTCCGTGATCTCCTCATATAGTTTCGGTGCGGCACGAATCGTGTGTGCCGCGGTTGCTTAGTGGAAAGAGCGCCACGACCTTATAGCGTCGCGGCAACCGTTTCACGTCGGGGCGACAGGATTCGAACCTGCGATCTCCTGCTCCCAAAGCAGGCGCGTTAGCCAAGCTACGCCACGCCCCGTGAAACGCGAATGCTTTTAGGCATTCGGTTTTTAAGTTTACCGTGTACAAGGATAAATGCCTAACATTCGAATGTCTAATTTAGAACACGAAAACCTTAAGTCTTTCTGAGGAATTATCTGAGTACGCCCATCTATCATGCATGCTGGCTTATTCAGACGCTTCTGCACGTCCCAGTCTCATCGGATTGCCGCGTTAAATAGGCTCCTTGTATTCAGGAATTTTTCTAATTCAATACCAGGATGGATACAATCGGCTCTTTGGCGAGAGATTAAAAAACCTGTAAGAGATCCCTGTTTTGTCCTTTCAGTAAAACAACCCAGCGCGAAAACACTAAGATCTTTTTATTCCCGAGAGGGGGTGACGAGCTGAAGGGTACGTATTCTGAGCAAACGAGGCACCAAATCCGTGCCCGTCAGCGATTCCCGCCTCAGATCCTCGGCATAAGGAAAACGCCCCAGTGCGAAGCACCAAGGCGTTTTATGTATACCGAGGGGATGACGGGAATCGAACCCGCGTCATCAGTTTGGAAGACTGAGGCTTTACCATTAAGCTACATCCCCGCAAGAACTAGATAAGATTACCTGCCTGTGCTGGAGACTGTCAAGTTCGGCGCGCATCGTTTGCAGGGACCGTAGCTAACGCTATTTCTGGCATCCAGGGCACCAATAGAGTTTACGGCCCGCGATTTCCTCCATACGAATGGTGGTGCCGCATCGGGGGCAGGGTTCTCCGTGGTGCTGGTAAACGTAGTTAGCATGCTCAGGCCAGGCTTCGGTTTCATGGATTCCCGGGCGGTCCTTTTGTTCGGTGGTGATGATGCGGCCGACACGCACGCCGATGGTGAGCAGATGTTTGTTATCTTCCCAGAGTCTACTCAGCTCATCATCGGTGAGAGTTTTACCGGGGCGAAGAGGATCTATTTCTTGGCGGTAAAGCGATTCGGCACGAAAAATATTGCCCACGCCTGAGATAGCGGCCTGATCCATGAGGATCACGCCGATAGGCCTTGAGCTTTTGCGGGCTGCTGCATAAAAACGTTCGGGATTTGCATCGGTGTTGAGAGGATCTGGCCCAAGTTTGGCGCGTACCTGGGCAACTTCGTCTGGGTTTAAGGTTCGGCAGATAGTGGGGCCAACGAGGTCAGCCCAACCGTGTTCTGAAACGATGCGGCACCGGGTAGTGCCTTTCGGCGCGGGCGGTCCGGTATATTCTTCGGCCTCCCCCGCCGTATATTCTTTTTCGCCGATCTTCCGGGGTGCGCCTATGCTGGATGCACCCGTAAAGGTTTCGTCCCCTCCAAAGCTCCAGTTTCCATAAATACCAAGGTGCACGTTGAGGGTCAGCTCATTGTTGAAGGGCACGAAAAGATGCTTACCGTGCGCATATGCGTTGAGAATGC
>NZ_CALJRY010000287.1 GCF_937976295.1 uncultured Rothia sp.
AGCAATGCCCCCTCCAATACCAACGATAATGCGCATGGTACGTCAAAGAATCCTTGTAGAAGCAGATTACTCAGCGGACTCGTCGAGGATAACCTCTTCGATAGCGATAACCTCTTCGCTACCTGCGGGGATGTACTCCTCCTCGATAGCGCCAGAGAACTCAGCCGCGCTGAAATCAATCACAGCGGACCGTTCCTCGGGAACCGGGTAGCCGTCCTCGTCGAACTTTTCGCCCGGGCGGTGCTCCGCCACAACACGGTCAGCAATGATTTCACGCATTGCCACCGACAGGGACTTCTCGTTCGACTCAGCGTCAACCAGCGGGCCAACGTGCGCAGCAGTATTGTCCTGCAGGTTAGCGTAGTACGCGTTAATCTGGCGTGCACGGCGGGCACCGAAAATCACCAGGCCGTACTTGGACTCCGCCTTCTCAATCAGCGCGTCAGCGCTGGGGCTCACGATGCCCTCGGGAGCGACACCGTCAACGAAGTTGTAGTCCTCGTGTTCCTTGATTTCGTTTGCCACTAAAAACTCCAAATAGCTTGATGGAATGTACGTACCGAACGCCCCCGCACACCGTTCGCGCTATGGCGCAAACCGGGCACACTGAGGGCACGGTCAAAACTAAAGAACTATTCTACCCTCTCAACGGCTAAAACGCACGTACCAGCCCATACAAAAGATGTCAGCCCAGACAAAAAAGGTGGGGGCTCCGAAGAAAACTCTTCGAAACCCCCACCCTTCACAACGCCTCACGGCGGAACTACAGGTCGGAAGAAACTCTAGCCCCACCGCAAACGCAAAGCATGCAGATTAGGCGGCGCCAATCAGCTCAGCAATCTCCTTCGCCGCACGCTCAACAGTGTCGTTGACGACCGTGACGTCAAATTCCTTCTCAGCAGCCAGCTCAACCTTCGCGGTTTCAAGGCGACGAGCCTGCTCCTGCTCACTCTCGGTACCTCGACCCACCAGACGCGACACCAGCTCATCCCAGCTCGGAGGAGCCAAGAAAATCAGGCGGGCATCAGGCATGGTCTCGCGAATCTGGCGAGCACCCTGCAGGTCAATCTCAAGGATCACCGGGCGGCCAGCGTCCAGGGCCTCCTGGACCTTAGCGCGCGGAGTACCGTACTTGTTCTTACCGTGCACCACAGCGTACTCAAGCATCTGACCGTCAGCAATCATCTGGTCAAACTCTTCCATCGAAACGAAATAGTAGTGAGTACCGTCAACCTCACCGGGGCGAGGATCACGAGTAGTAGCGGAAACAGAGAACCACACGTTCGGGTAGTTCTCACGAATGTACTGGCACACCGTACCCTTGCCAACAGCAGTGGGGCCAGCCAGTACGGTGAGAGTCGGCTGAGACATAGCTTCCTTACTGCGCCTTCATCGGCTGAAGGCACGAGGTATTAGGGCTGAGAAGATTCAGAAGGCAGAGTATTAGTCCTGCGACGTGCACGGTTCAAATACCGCGAATTACGGTTGAAGTACTCCACCATCTTGCGACGCTGGTGTACACCAAGGCCGCCAAGGCGGCGAGTCGGTGCAATATGAAGTTCTTCAATGATGCGTTCAGCTCGAACGGCACCAATGCCCGGAAGTGCGCGCAACATCTGCCCCACCGGCATTTTAGCCAGTGCAGGGTCGGAATCGACCATGTCGAGCACCTGACGCACGGAAAGTTCACGGTCACTCAGTGCACGCTTAATTTCCTGGCGGTGTGCTCGGGCAAGTACTGCCTTCTCGCGGGCGGAGGCGCGCGCATCCTCAGTTAGCGGAGTCAGCGGCATGGTTGGGTCCCCCATTTCTGCGAGTTATAGAATTTTACTTATCAACTAATGTAACACGGATAGCGCGAGAACCCTCGATCCACCCGCGGCACTCACCCACGCACCAACAATGCGTCTACGCACGTCAGCACGTAAATATCAGGGAGTACCCCTATAGCATAGCGGAGTATTCGCCCTATCAAAAGTGGAGCCACACACGCACCTCATAGAGCGGGCACACTCCCCCGCCACAGAGGTGAGCAAACTCGCATCGGTGCGAGTGTGCGGCAGCAAAATATGCATGAAGATGTACCGAAAAAATGCGATAAAACAGGCACGAGTAGAGGGCGCAAAAAGGAGAGGCGCGCACCCCGAGCAGACTCTCAACAGAATCCACCCGTAAGCACACGCCCCTCTCACACAACACGCGAACTATGCGCCGCGAGCCGCCAACAGGTCATCACGAGCCGCCTGCGCAGCCTTCGCCAAACCCTCAACCGACGGGCCAGCAGCCAGCACGCCACGGCTAGAGTTCACCAGCACCTGCGACTCAACGCCAGCAAACACGCGGTACAGATCAGCCGCCGAAGCGCCCTGAGCACCATAACCCGGCGACAGAATCGGACCGTTGAACACGCTCAGGTCAATACCCAAATCAACCAGCGCCTGACCAACAGTCGCGCCAACCACCAGGCCGCACGGGCCCATCTGCTCCCACTGGCGGGAAGCATTCTCAGCGGTAGCCGCAGCGATAATACGCTTAGCCACAGCGCCCTCGGACTCCGACGCGCCCACGTGCTGAACGCTCTTACCCTCGGGGTTCGAGGTCAACGCCAGCACGAAAGTGCCGCGGTCATTCTCATCCGCCAAATCCAGCGCCGGACGCAGCGACTCAAAACCCAGGTACGGGCTCAAAGTCACCGAATCGGTACCCAGCGGCGAGGAGGAGCCGAGCCACGCATCCGCGTACGCCTTCATGGTCGAACCGATATCGCCGCGCTTAGCGTCAGCAACAATCAGCACACCATCAGCGGCAGCGCGGGCAAACAGCGCCTCCAGCACAGCAAGACCAGCCGAACCGTGACGCTCAAACAGCGCCACCTGAGGCTTCAACGCCGCCGCAAACGGGGCGCAACCCTCATAGACCGCCTCAGTAAAAGCAGCCAGACCGGCAGCGGAATCCTCAAGACCCCACTGCTCCAGCAGGTTCGGATGCGGGTCAATACCCACACACAGCGGGCCGCGCTCCGCCATCGCCTTCGCCAGACGATCACCAAAAGCAACGGACATTACGCCTCGCCACCCTCAGAACGAGCATCCACAGCGGCAGCCAGCTGAACGCCGTGCTCCTGCAGGCTCATGATGTCCCAGCTGTGCTCACGCAGAGCAGTAATCGCCTGAACAGCCGCAGCGAACTCAGAAATGGTAGTCATGACCGGGCAGCCCACCGAAACCGCAGCGGCACGAATCTCGTAACCATCGCTACGAGCAGCACCACCGGCAGGGGTGTTCAGAATCAGGTCAATATCACCATTGCGGACCATGTCCACAATCGAGTGGTCGCCATTCGCCTCAGCGAACTTCGAAGTCACCAGAATCGAGTTCAGGCCGTTACGGCGCAGAACCTCAGCGGTACCACCGGTCGAAACGATCTCAAAGCCCAGCGACTCCAGCATCTTCGCGTAAATAATGACGTTACGCTTATCGTGGTTAGCCACCGAAATGAACACCTTACCGGAGGTCGGCAGCGGCGAACCAGCACCAGCCTGAGCCTTCGCGAACGCGGTGTCATAGTGCTTATCCAGACCCATGACCTCACCGGTCGAACGCATCTCCGGGCTCAGCAGCGAATCCACCACAACACCCTCGGGGGTGCGGAAACGAGCGAACGGCAGAACCGCAGCCTTTACAGCAATCGCAGTCTCCTCAGGCAAGGATGCGCCGTCCATGTTCTGCGGCAGGTAGCCCTCAGCCTTCAGCTCAGCAATGCTCTTACCCAGACCAATCAGCACAGCAGCCTTAGCCATCTGCACGCCGGTAGCCTTCGACACGAACGGAACAGTACGGGACGCACGCGGGTTCGCCTCAATCACGTACAGGTTCTCAGACACGTACGCGAACTGAATGTTAATCAGGCCGCGCACACCGGTGCCGCGAGCAATCTTCTCGGTAGCGTCCTTCACCTTCGCGATGATGTCCGGGCCGAGAGTAATCGGAGGCAGAGTACAGGAGGAGTCACCCGAGTGAATACCGGCTTCCTCAATGTGCTCCATGACGCCGCCCAGGTACAGCTCCTCGCCGTCGAACAGGGCGTCAACGTCAATCTCGATAGCGTCCTCAAGGAACTTATCAATCAGAGCAGGCTGCGAAGGCGAAACCTCGGTAGCGTTCTCCAGGTAGCGTGCCAGGTTCGCCTCATCGTAGACAATCTCCATGCCACGGCCGCCCAGCACGTACGAGGGACGAACCAGAACCGGGTAACCAATCTCGTCAGCGATGCGCTTAGCACCCTCGAAAGTGAACGCGGTACCGTTCTTGGGCGAAATCAGGCCGCCCTCCTCCAGCACGCGGGAGAACTCGCCGCGGTCCTCAGCCAGGTCAATAGCCTCGGGGGTGGTACCCAGAATCGGCACGCCCGCATCCTTCAGGGCACGAGCCAGCTTCAGCGGAGTCTGACCGCCCAGCTGAACGAACACGCCCATCAGACCGCCGGTACGACGCTCCGACTCAACAATCTCAAGCACATCCTCAAGGGTCAGCGGCTCAAAGTACAGGCGAGTCGAAATATCGTAGTCAGTCGAAACAGTCTCAGGGTTGCAGTTGACCATGACGGTCTCGTAACCGAGCGAACGCAGCACCAGCGAAGCGTGCACACAAGAGTAGTCGAACTCGATACCCTGACCGATACGGTTCGGGCCCGAACCCAGAATCATAATCGAGGGCTTCTCGTGGTGCGCAACCTCATCCTCCAGGTCGTAGGAGGAGTAGTGGTACGGAGTGAACGCCTCAAACTCGGCAGCACAGGTGTCAACAGTCTTGAAGACCGGGCGGATACCCAGAGCGTGGCGAACACCGCGCACAACATCCTCAGAAGAGCCGATAATCTCAGCAATCTGAGCGTCCGAGAAACCGTGACGCTTAGCCAGCTTCAAGGTCTCCGGGTCAAGGTTGTCACGCTTAGCGTGAACCACGCCGGCAACCTCATTCAGCAGCACCAGCTGATCCAGGAACCACGGGTCAATCTTGGTTGCCTCGTGCAGCTGCTCCACGGTAGCGCCAGCCAGCAGAGCCTGCTGAACCTGGTAGATACGCTGAGTGGTCGGAACCTTCGTCTTCTCAATCAGCTCAGCCAGCTCAGCCTCAGACAGCGACAGCGGCTTGAACGAGAAGGACGCACCCTTCTGCTCCAGCGAACGCATCGCCTTCTGCAGAGCCTCAGTGAAGTTACGGCCCAGAGCCATAGCCTCACCAACACTCTTCATGGTGGTGGTCAGGGTCGGGTCAGCAGCCGGGAACTTCTCAAACGCGAAGCGCGGAACCTTCACGACCACGTAGTCGAGGGTCGGCTCGAAGGACGCCGGGGTCTTCTGGGTAATATCGTTCGGAATCTCATCCAGGGTGTAACCCAGGGACAGCTTGGTCGCAATCTTCGCAATCGGGAAGCCGGTAGCCTTCGACGCGAGCGCCGAAGAACGAGACACGCGCGGGTTCATCTCAATGACGATGATGCGGCCGGTCTTCGGGTCAATCGCGAACTGGATGTTACAACCACCGGTGTCCACGCCAACCTCACGAATCACGTTGATTGCGATGTCGCGCAGCTTCTGGAACTCACGGTCGGTCAGGGTCAGCGCGGGGGCGACGGTGATGGAGTCACCGGTGTGCACGCCCACGGGGTCGAAGTTTTCGATGGAGCAGACGACCACGACGTTGTCGTTGGTGTCACGCATCATCTCCAGCTCGTATTCCTTCCAGCCGAGGATGGACTCCTCCAGCAGGACCTCGCTGGTCGGCGAGTACTGAATACCGGCACCGGCAATACGGTAGAGGTCTTCCTCGTTGTATGCCATACCCGAGCCGAGACCACCCATCGTGAAGGAGGGGCGGACCACCATCGGGTAGCCCAGCTCCTTAGCGGCTTCCAGCGCCTCCGGCATGGAGTGAACAATCACCGAGCGTGCAGACTCGCCGCCGGCGCGCTCCACCACGCCCTTGAATGCTTCACGGTCCTCACCGAGGTTAATCGCCTCAATGTTTGCGCCGATGAGCTCAACATTGTACTTGGCGAGCACGCCGCGCTCATCCAGGGAGATTGCCGCGTTCAGCGCGGTCTGACCACCCAGGGTCGGCAGGATTGCGTCCGGCTTTTCCTTCTCGATGATCTTCTCAATCACCTCGGGGGTGATGGGTTCAATGTAGGTGGCGTCCGCGAACTCGGGGTCGGTCATGATGGTTGCCGGGTTCGAGTTCACGAGGATGACGCGCACGCCCTCCTCCTTCAGCACGCGCAGCGCCTGAGTGCCGGAGTAGTCGAATTCCGCTGCCTGACCGATGACGATGGGGCCGGAACCGATGACGAGGACGCTATTAAGGTCAGTACGACGAGGCATTTATGCTTCCTTTGCAGTCTTGGTTGCGACCATCAGGTCGATGAAACGGTCAAAGAGGTAGGCGGAATCGTGCGGGCCCGCAGCAGCCTCGGGGTGGTACTGCACGGAGAACGCGGGGATGTCCTTACAGGTCAGGCCCTCAACCACGTTGTCGTTCAGACCCACGTGGGAGACCATGACCTGACCGAACTCGGCGTTCGGTGCGGTCACGTAGTCGCCAATCGGCGCGTCCACAGCGAAGCCGTGGTTATGCGCGGTGATTTCAACCTTGCCGGTGGTCTTGTCCATGACCGGCTGGTTGATGCCGCGGTGACCGAAGGGCAGCTTGTAGGTGCCGAAGCCCAGGGCGCGGCCGAGCAGCTGGTTACCGAAGCAGATGCCGAAGAACGGGGTGCCCTTACGCAGCACGCCCTGCAGCAGCTCAACCTGCTCGTCAGCGGTTGCCGGGTCACCGGGGCCGTTGGAGAAGAACACGCCGTCGGGGTTGTAGGAGTAGATGTCCTCGAGGGTTGCGTTTGCGGGCAGCACGTGCACGCGCACGCCACGCTCAGCGAAACGCTGCGGGGTCATCGACTTGATGCCCAGGTCCAGGGCAACGATGGTTGCAACCGGGGGTGCGAACCAGTTGAACTGGTGCGGCTCAACGGTGTAAGCGGTGTCAACCGAAACGGAGTCAGCGAGCTTACGGCCGGCCATCGGCTCGGAGGCGCGCACCTCCTCCAGCAGTTCAGCTTCGGGGCGTTCTGCGTGCTCACCGGAGAACACGCCCGCACGCATCGAACCGCTCGAACGCAGGCGGCGGGTCAGGGCGCGAGTGTCAATGCCCTGAATACCGACGATGCCCTGCTCGATAAGCTCTTCGTCGAGGGTACGCTCAGAACGCCAGTTGGACGCCACACGTGCTGCGTCGCGAACCACGTAGCCGGCAACCCAAATCTTGCGGGACTCAGCGTCGGTGGTGTTCACGCCGGTGTTGCCAATATGGGGAGCGGTCTGAACCACAATCTGACCCGCGTAGGAGGGGTCGGTCAGGGTTTCCTGGTAGCCGGTCATGCCGGTCGAGAAAACCGCCTCGCCCAGGGACGCGCCGGTTGCGCCGTAGCCGTAGCCGCGGTAGACGGTGCCGTCCTCCAGGACGAGCAGCGCGCGGTCCGTACGCAGGGCGCCGGATCGTGTCATGTCAGTCATGCTCTTCTTCCTTTTCTCTGGTGTTCTCCCCCGCTTCCTGTACGGCCTCTACCGTGCAGGTTCCGGGGTAGTCTATGGTGCCTTCGGCGGGGTGTTCGCCTGCCGTGGGGCAAAATCTATGGGTTTCGCGGTTTATCCGGGGATTTAGGCTTCCGGTTCTGCCGCCCACTTCTCGGGCGCATCCACCGCGTTCGGGGCGATGCGGCGCAGCTCCCGCAGTACCGCCTGCTTGTCCTCGGCGTAGCGGGTGCGGAAGCCGGTCTGCACGCGGTGACCGTCCAGGGTCCAACCAATCACAACCAGGCCGTTCTTCTCCACAACCTTGCCCGCCATACCGCGGTCGGTGGTGATGACAGCGAGCTTCTTCGCCGGAATCCACAGGTCCTTCGCGCCGTTACGGGTGAAGATGATGCTGTCCGGATAAATCAGCAGGGTGGACTTGCTCTTGAAACCCAGCGAATCGAAACCCACGCGGTCCAGCCAGTTACCGAAAATCGTGGTGCTGACGTACTCACCCTCGAAAGCGGCGTCAGCGGTCATGCCCTCGTAGCGTTCGGGAACTTCCTTGAGGGAGCCGAACATGTTCGCCTGGCGTGCCAGGCGCGAGCGCCATCCGTGCCACATGCCGTAGATGCACAGGGCCACAATGGCCAGGCAGACGATGGCGGTAATCAGCTTTCCCACGGGGTTTCTCTTTCGGTCTTCGGTGGTCGATGGTGTGCAGTGAAGGAGTGGTGTAGGTGCGGGGGTCAGATTCACCCCCGCACCCTCAAGATGCGGTTATTTCGCGGCGAACCTAGCGACGCGGGGTTGCCAGCTCGCCGTTCAGCACGGTCGGGTGGCCAGCGTAGAAGGTTGCACGAATCGAGCCGGGCACCTCCATGCCGCGGTAGGGGTTGTTCTTGCCCTTGGTTGCCTGCTCCTCAGGCTTGATCACGCGGGTTGCCTTCGGGTCGACCAGCACAATGTTTGCCGGTTCGCCCTCAGCCAGCGGGCGGCCCTGCTCGTGGTCCAGGCGGCCAATCTTCGCGGGCTCCTCAGAGAGGATGCGTGCCACGTCGCGCCAGGTGATCATGCCGGTGTCGACCAGGGTCATCTGGATGATGGACAGCGCCTGCTCCAGGCCGGTCATGCCGTTCGCGGCGCACGCCCACTCGCATTCCTTGGTCTCTGCCGGGTGCGGTGCGTGGTCGGTACCGATTACGTCGATGATGCCGTCGGCGACCGCCTGGCGCAGCGCCATGACGTCCTCTTCGGTGCGCAGCGGCGGGTTCACCTTGAAAATCGGGTCGTAGGTGCGTGCGGTCTCGTCGGTGAGCAGCAGGTGGTGCGGGGTTGCCTCCGCGGTCACCTTCACGCCGCGGGACTTAGCCCAGCGCACAACCTCAATGGAGCCCTTGGTGGACAGGTGGCAGATGTGCAGCTTGGAGTCCAGGTGCTCAGCCAGCAGCACGTCGCGGGCGATGATTGCCTCTTCAGCGACGGCGGGCCAGCCGGTCAGACCCAGGTCAGCGGACACCTTACCTTCGTTCATCTGGGCGCCTTCGGTCAGGCGCGGCTCCTGCGCGTGCTGCGCAATAACGCCGTCGAAGGTCTTGACGTATTCGAGGGCGCGGCGCATCACGGCGGGGTCGTACACGCACATGCCGTCGTCAGAGAACACGCGCACGTTCGCGGTGGAGTTCGCCATGCCGCCGATGTCGGAGAGGCGCTCGCCCTTCAGGCCCACGGTCACTGCGCCGATGGGCTGCACGCGGCACCATGCGGATTCCTTGCCGAGGCGGTCAACCTGCTCAACCACTGCGGCGGTGTCTGCCACGGGCATGGAGTTTGCCATGGCGAACACTGCGGTGTAGCCGCCCAGGGCTGCAGCGCGGGTGCCGGTCTCGACGGTTTCGGATGCCTCGTAACCGGGCTGACGCAGGTGGGTGTGGATGTCGACCAGGCCGGGCAGCGCCACCTGGCCTGCCGCCTCGACGACCTGTGCGTCTGCGGCGTCAATGTTCTCTGCGATGCGGCTAATCACGCCGTCCTCGATGAGGATGTCGGCGACCTTTTCGCCGTAGAGGCTTGCGCCCTTAATCAGGTACTTGCTCATGGTGTTGGTTCCTCTCGTTAGGAAGGTCGTTTAGGATTCGTCGCCGGCGTAGAGCTTGGCGCTGGAGCCGTCGGTCAGAAGCAGGTAGAGCACCGCCATGCGCAGCGCCACGCCGTTGCTGACCTGGCGCAGGACCCAGGAGTTGGTGGCGTCGGCGGCTTCGGTGCAGATTTCCAGGCCGCGGTTCATGGGGCCCGGGTGCAGGATTGCGACCGGCTGCGGCTGCACCTGCAGGGTTGCGAAGCGTTCGGCGGTCAGGCCCCACAGCTCGGTGTACTCCTCGGCGGAGGGGAAGTACGCGGCGTTCATGCGTTCCTTCTGGATGCGCAGCAGCATGACGGCGTCAGGGTTGGTGGCGATGGCTTCGTCGAAGTCGTGGAAGATTTCCAGGCCGGCTTCTTCAACCCAGGAGGCGGTGTTCAGCGGCAGCAGGGTCGGCGGTGCGACGAAGACGACCTGCGCGCCGAGGGTGTGCAGCAGCCAGAGGTTGGAGCGTGCCACGCGCGAGTGCAGGATGTCGCCGACGATGAGCACACGCATGCCGGACAGGTCGGTGCCGCGGGGGCTGTCGAGGCCGTCGCGTTCCGCCTTGTACTGGCGCAGGGACACGGCGTCGAGCAGTGCCTGGGTGGGGTGCGCGTGGGTGCCGTCGCCCGCGTTCAGCACGGGGATGTCGGTCCAGCCTGCCTCGGCGAGGCGCTGCGGCGCGCCGGATGCCGAGTGGCGAATCACGAACGCATCCGCGGCAATCGCCTTGAGGGTCTGCGCGGTGTCCTTGAGCGACTCGCCCTTAGACAGGGAGGAGCCGGAAGCGGAGAAGTTCGTGACGGCGGCACCCAGGCGCTTCTCCGCGGCTTCGAAGGAGAGGCGGGTACGGGTGGAGTCTTCAAAGAAGAGGTTGACGACGGTCTTGCCGTTGAGCACGTTCAGGGTGCGGTTTTCGGCTTTGACCTGCGCCATGTAGTCGGCGACGTCAAGGATTTCGATGGCTTCTTCGCGGGTTAGTTCGCGGGTGTCGAGCAGATGCTTCATGAGAGCCCTCCCAGCTGGATAATGTCAACTCGGTCTGTTGCGTTGTCGGTTTCGGTCAGTACGACGCGCACGGTTTCGCTGGCGCTGGTGGGCAGGTTTTTGCCCACGTGGTCGGCGCGGATGGGTAGTTGCCGGTGTCCGCGGTCTACGAGGACTGCCAGGCGTACGAGGGCGGGTCGTCCGTGGGCGTTGAGTGCGTCGAGGGCGGCGCGTACGGTGCGGCCGGAGTAGAGGACGTCGTCAACGAGGACTACGGTTTTACCTTCAATGCCGATGCTGGGCATGATGCTCTCCCCTGCGGTATCTGGGGAGGTGGTGCCGTTGGGCGAGACGGGCTGGTCGTCGCGGTAGGCGGTGATGTCCAGGGCGCCGAGTCGGGTTTCTGCGTTGAAGTTCGGCTCGATGGCTTGGATGCGGGCGGCGAGTCGTACGGCGAGGGGCACGCCGCGGGAGCGGATGCCGATGAGTACGAGGTTTTCTACGCCTTTGTTGGTTTCGATGATTTCGTAGGCGATGCGGGTGAGGGCGCGGCGGATTTCGTCCTCGCTGAGGATGGTGCGGCCGACGGTGGTCGCGTCCTCGGAGGCGTTTTGAGGGGTTGCCGAATGGGGGGCTGCGGTTACGTTTCGCCCCTGATTCGCGCCGGATGTGGGTACAGTTGTCCCAGGCATAGCCGTCTCCTTCCCCGCCTCACGGGACGGATTTAAAGGTTTTGTGCTTCTAGTAGGGTACCACAGTTCACAGGCTACGTTCAGGTTCGGCGAGAGACCGCTCACGGTGAGACGACTGCGGGAAGCACCGCTTTAAAATAGCTCCCCATTTCTGTTTTCTCTCGTTAGTTTCAATGGGTAAATTCGGGTTCAGAAGTTTTCCTGACCAATAAGAATCCACAAAATATAGGGGGTTAGATTTTAATCGCCTGAATATGATTAGCTGTGTCATTTTACTTATCCGTTGCCTGGTATTATCGAACTAATATTCGTTTGTCGATGAAAGAAGATACATGTGAGTGACTTGGGGCCGTTTATTTGGGGTACCGCTGATATCCTGCGAGGTACGTATAAGGCCTTTCAGTACGGTAATGTCATCCTGCCCATGACGATTCTGCGCCGTCTGGACTGCCTTCTTGAGCAGCACAAAGATGAGGTTGCTCCCCTGGTTGAGAAGTACAAAGACACTCCAGACATGCTAGGCGCACAGGTGCAGCGTAAAACTGGTTTGCCGTTCTACAACACCAGCAAGTGGACTCTCAAGACTCTGCTGGGCGATCCTGCCGGCCTCGAGGCAAATCTGAAACATTATATTAATAGCTTCTCTACCAATCTTGATGTCTTCGAACGCTTTAAGTTTGCCGAAGAGATTAGCACGATGGCGGAGAAGAGTATCCTCTACTTCGTAGTTGAGCGCTTTGCCGGTATCAATCTGCATCCGCAGAAGGTTACCAACGCCGAGATGGGTGACCTCTACGAATACCTCATTCGCACTTTTAATGAGTCCTCTAATGAGGTGCCCGGTGAGCACTTTACTCCGCGTGACGCTATCCGCCTGCTCGTCGATCTCGTCTTCGCGGGTGATGATGAAGCTCTTAGCACCCCGGGAACGATTCGTTCGATTTACGATCCGACGGCGGGAACGGGCGGTATGCTCTCCATTGCTGAGGAGCATCTTGTCGGTACTCCCGAGAAGCCCGGTCTCAACCCCGATGCTCAGCTACGTCTCTACGGGCAGGAGTGGAACGACCAATCGTATGCCGTTTGCAAGTCGGATTTGCTGATTAAGGGACAGGACCCCAGCAATATTCAGCTGGGCGATACTCTAGCGGATGATAAGTTCGCGGGTATTACTTTTGATTACTGCATGTCGAACCCGCCTTATGGCACCGATTGGAAGACCAGCCAGACTGCGGTCATGAACGACCTTAAAGAGTTTGGTAACGCCTCTCGCTTCTATGCGGGTAATGCAACAGCCAAGAAGAACGTACCCGCTGTGAGTGACGGTCAGATGCTGTTCCTTCAGCATGTGGTGAGCAAGTTGCGTCCTAAAGTTCTGGGCGGTGGACGTGGTGGCATCGTTATGAACGGTTCGCCACTCTTTAATGGAGCCGCAGACTCCGGACCTTCTAATATCCGTAAGTGGTTGCTCGAACGCGACATGGTGGATGCAATCGTCGCGCTTCCGACTGACATGTTCTATAACACCGGTATTGCCACCTACATCTGGATTGTCGATAATGACAAGCCGGAAGCACGTCAGGGTAAGGTGCAGCTGATTGACGGTACCGAATTCTACGAGAAGATGCGTAAGAAGCTCGGAGATAAGGGCCGTGAGCTTACCGAGGCTAACAGGGCTACGATTGTGAAGCTCTACGCCGACTATGTTGAGACGGAACATTGCAAGATTGTTCCGTCTGACGAGTTTGCCTACTGGAGTATCACCGTTGAGCGTCCTCAGCGTGACGAGAACGGCGAGGTTATTACCAATACTCTCGGCAAGGTGAAGCCGGATACGAGCCTGCGTGATACCGAGCGGGTGCCCTTTACCTACAACGGTAATGCCAAGGGAGATGCCGCGCGCGATGAGACTATCCAGGCGTATTTTGAGGCCGAAGTAAAGCCGTACGTACCCGACGCCTGGGTTGATAAAAAGAAGACCAAGGTTGGTTACGAGATTCCGTTTACGCGTTACTTCTACCGTTATCAGCCACCGCGTCCGTTGGAAGAAATTGATAATGACCTGCAGCAAGTCACACGTGAGATCCAAGCTCTTCTTAGAGAGATGACCGAATGAATCAGACTTTAATTCCACTGAAATACGTCGCTACCATTACGCTGGGCAAAATGCTTCAAAATGATGCTTCGTCTTTGCAAGATGTTGAACTGCCATACGTCCGTGCTGCTTCTATCGGTCAGGACGGAAAGCTGCGTTACGACGACGCAAAGACTATGTGGTTCAAACCCAATGAAGTAGAGATGCTATCTTTGCTGAAAGGAGACGTCCTTGTTGTTGAAGGTGGGGACGTCGGCCGTTCGATAGTGCTCTCACAGGATGTACCGGGATGGGGTTTCCAGAACTCGATAAACAGGGTACGACCCTTCCCCGGCAACGATGGACGATTTCTTCAATATCAAATTGAACATTTGAGAGCTTGTGGTTATTTACGCCTTATTTGCAATGCCGTTTCTTTTCATCATTTGACAGCTGAAAAGCTTGCCGCAGTACAGGTTCGCATCCCAACTAGCAGCCAGCAGCAAAGAATCGCAGACTATCTCGACATTGAGACGGCGAAGATTGACCACCTCATTGCCAAGCAACGCGAACTAATCACTCTCACAGAGTCTCGCCTGAAACTTTGGCGTGAGCGTACTTTCTGGGGTGAGGTGCAGACAGAAGATCCTTTCCTCAATCCACCCACCGGTTGGAAGGTCCTTCGAAACCGTCATCTTCTGGAACATGTGGATGCACGAAGTGAGACCGGTGACGAAGAGATGCTATCGGTAAGTCATATTACTGGAGTAACTCCTCGCTCTATGAAGAACGTGAACATGTTCGAGGCTGAATCAACCGTTGGTTACAAGCTCGTTGCAAAAAACGAACTTGTTATCAACACCATGTGGGCATGGATGGGCGCATTAGGCGTATCAGCGTACGAAGGAATCGTAAGCCCCGCATATAATGTGTACCGTTTCCGAGACCTAGATGCAGTTAATCCTATGTATTTTGATTGCATGTACCGCACTGACGCATATGTTAGCTTGATGAAGGCTCACTCGCGCGGTATCTGGGAATCACGCCTAAGGTTATATCCTGAGGTGTTCCTTCGACTCTCATCGTTGGTTCCTCCGAAGGATGTACAAGACCGCCTGGTTGCTGAAAACAACGAGCGAACAACCGAAGCGGAGAAACTAATCACTCGTTGTCATAAAGCCATTGAGCTTTTGCAGGAGCGACGTTCTGCTCTGATTACGGCCGCAGTTACCGGCCAGATTGAGGTATAGGAAACCACTTATGGGTGTTCAACACGAAAAGAGCTTTGAAACCGAGATTTGCGAATATCTCGGTTCACACGGTTGGCTCTACGAAGAAAAGTTCACCGGTTATGACCAGGAACGCGCCCTCATCCCTGAGGACGTATTCGCATGGTTGCAGGCAACGCAGCCCGAACAATGGGCACGCGTTGTGCCCGCGGAGGCCTCGGAAGCTAAGGTTGACCGAGCCAAGCGCACCTTGCTAGACCGTCTGGTAAGTGCTTTGGATCAGCCCCTCGAGCACGGCGGCGGATCGCTGGCCGTACTCCGAGCCGGCTTTAAAGAGACCTCGGCGAAATTCTCGATGTGCGCTTTCAAGCCTGCTACTTCCATGAACCCGGTAGCTCAGGAAAACTACGAGCAGAACCGGCTTCGAGTGGTGCGCCAGGTACATCACTCGAAGAAGCACCCGAACGATTCTATCGACCTGGTGTTCTTTGTCAACGGCCTGCCGGTAGCAACGGCTGAGCTAAAGACCGATAACACTCAGTCGATTGATGACGCCGTATGGCAGTATCGTAAGGACCGCCTGCCGCAGGGCGAACCGCTCCTGAAATTTGGCCGCGGAGCGCTCGTACACTTTGCTGTCTCCAATAACGAGATTCAAATGACAACGAAGCTCGCCGGACCCAAAACGGTGTTCCTGCCCTTCAACCTGGGTAAGGATGGCAGTACGGGTAACCCCGTCAACCCGGACGGTTCCGCAACCTCATACCTGTGGGAACGGGTTCTTCAGCGCGATAACTGGCTGCAGATTCTTGAGCGTTTCGTAAACCAGCAGACGATTGAAAAGGTTGACCCCGTCGCAGGAACTCGCAAGCGTAGCGAACAGATTATCTTCCCCCGCTTCCACCAGTGGGAGGCCGTCACGTCTCTGCTCAACACTACCCGCGCTGAGGGACCAGGCCAGAAGTATCTGATTCAGCACTCAGCCGGTTCTGGAAAGACGAACTCAATCGCATGGCTGGCTCATGGTCTAGCAAACCTGCACGATGATAACGATGCTAAGGTCTTCGATTCCGTCATCGTGGTAACCGACCGTACCGTACTTGATGAACAGCTTCAGAAAGCCATCAAGTCCATTGAGGGTACCAAGGGTGTGGTGGGTACCATCAACTCCGACGAGGTGCGCAAGGCTTCCGCATCCTCAAAGTCAGAGCTGCTGGCCCATGAGCTGACAAGCGGCAAGCTCATCATTATCGTGACGCTTCAGACTTTCCCGTTCGTACTGAAGGCACTTGAAGAACAGGGCAGCCTAGCGGACAAGAAGTTTGCGGTTATCGCAGATGAGGCTCACTCTTCCCAGACAGGTACCAGTGCGCAGAAGTTACGCGAGGTACTCTCCAAGGCGGAGGTCGAAGCTCTGGAAGATGGCGGTGAGGTTAGCGTCGAGGATATGCTCGCCGCTGAGATGACTGCGCGCTCCGTTTCCCCGAATATTTCCTTCTACGCGTTCACCGCAACCCCGAAGGGGAAGACCCTGGAAATGTTCGGTCGTCCCGGATCAGACGGGAACCCTGCGCCCTTCCACGTGTACACCATGCAGCAGGCCATCGAGGAGGGATTCATCCTTGATGTGCTCCGCAACTACACAACCTACCGGACTGCCTTCCGCCTTGCCCAAAAGACTGGGGAACCTATCGAGGGCGACTTGGTGGACGAAAGTGCCGCTAAGAAGGGACTCATCCGTTGGGTGAGCCTACACCCGACTAACATTGCGCAGAAGGTGAAAATTATCGTCGAGCACTTCCGCGAGAAGGTTGCGCATCTTCTTGATGGTCATGCAAAGGCTATGGTGGTAACTTCTAGTCGTGCTGCGGCCCTGAAGTACAAGATGGCAATTGACGAGTACGTACGTAAGCATAACTATCAGTTGGGTACCCTGGTAGCGTTTTCCGGAAGCCTGACGTCGCGGCAAGTTGACGGAATTGTACCTGGTGTTCAGGAACCCTACACCGAGACAAATGTGAACCCCGAGCTGCGCGGGCGAGGTATTCCACAAGCATTTGCCAGCGACCAGTTCCAGCTACTCATTGTTGCGAATAAGTACCAGACTGGCTTCGACCAGCCGCTACTGAGCGCGATGTACGTTGATAAGCGCCTCGATGGAATTGAAGCCGTGCAGACTCTGTCGCGTTTGAACCGTACGCTTCCCGCTAAGGGTAAGGAGATTACGTTCATCCTTGACTTTGTTAACGATACGGACACCATCCTGGATGCTTTCCTGCCATACTACCGGACTGCCGAAATCCTCGAGCCCACCGACCCGAATAAGGTCCACGACCTGGATCGCAAGCTTGAGTACGCAGGAATCTACACGCGGGATGACGTTGAAGAATTCGCTCAGGCCTACGTCCAGGACAAGAACCATGGAAAGCACACCGCGCCGTTGAAGCGTGCTGCCGACAGGTTCAACGACCGTTACATTCTGGCAGTGCAGGAGGATGATAAGGCCGAGATTGATAATCTTGACCTGTTCCGCAAAGACGTTAGCTCTTTCGTGCGTCTGTACGATTTCCTCTCGCTGATTGTGGATTACCAGGATACTGACTTGGAAAAGCTGGCACTCTTCCTTCGTCTGCTACGCCGTTGGCTTACCGGCCGCAAGACTCCGGATAAGTTGGATTTCAGCAACATCGAGCTGACCCACATTAAGCAGACCCGTAAGAGTGAAGGTGCAATTCGCCTCACTGGCGAGGGTAAAAAGCTTAAGCCCATGGGGGTCGGCGGTGGAAGCTCGCACGATCCCAACTTGGCCGCTTGGACTGACATTCTCGATAAGATTAACGCCTTGTTTGAGGATGAAGACTTCGACCCCAACTCAGTGCAAACATGGGTACAGGGTGTGGTCACGATTCTTGTACAGAACGAAGACCTCAGGAACCAGGCCAGCGCAAATACCAAGGAACAGTTCCGTGAGTCTCAGACGCTGGAATCAGCAGTCACCGATGCTGTGCTTGACCATCAGGATACGCAGAGCTTCATCACGGAAAAGTTCTTCGAGAACCCTCACCGCCGCGCCAAGATGCTCGCTATGCTCTCCGACCTTGTGTACCTCGAGGTTCAAAGCCAAGCCAAGCAGGCGCAGCAGGACGAAGCCGACGAAGAGTCCTAGTTTCTTTCTGCCGTACCCGAAACGGTTTGTCTGGACTGGAGAGAATACGTTCTAGTCCGGTATCCGCTAGATAAAAACAGAGAAGCCCCAGGTTAGAAACATTTCTAACCTGGGGCTTCTGCTACTTATCGAACCTGGAACACAAAAGCGAGGGCATCCCCTCTCAAAGGCGTACAGGCTATTGGAGTCCTGATACGCCAAAGAGGGAACGCCCCCGCCTACATACTTTGCCTTATCAGCTACTCACCTTGAGCGGGTGCGGACGCTTCGTTCGTAGCGTCTGCTTCGTCTCCGCAACCTTCATGCACGGTTCGCAACCTGGCAATAACGAATGCGTCATCCTCAGCACGGCGAATAAAAGTGATTTCTCGCGTCTGCAGAGGTGAATCGACTTTCTCACCATCTACCCGGCGAAGATCACTCCAGTCTTCACAGTAGGTGATAACCACGCCGGTATTGTATACGCGTGACCCGTCATCCTTGATGCTTCCGTAAATCTCTTGTGTCTTAACATCACGGAAGATAATATCGCCGTTCGCGGGAGCCTCCTGCGAGAGCTCATAAAAATTGTCCACAGTCTTCCTCACGCTTTCGAGCACGTTTTTATGTGCGTACCGGACCAGATCTTCATCGCTGGTGTGTTCCACATTCCCGTGCCTCCAGGCGTTCCAGAGGCGCTGATGCTGCTCAAATGCGATGAGCGCAGTCTTTTCAGTTACCTCAGCGGCTTCCGGCGAGTTGTTGTTCACGTCCATGCTCGCGTGAATCAGTACGATTTCGGAGCCAGACGGGCCAGTCGGAGTGGGCGAAGGAGTGGAGGTTGCGGAAGCTTCTGCACTTGCGGATTCAGCGCTCGCGGAGGTGGATGCGCTCGATTCTGCGTTGACCTGCGCGCCGCCGGAACAAGCGGACAGGGTGAGCATCAGTGCCGCAGACAGCGCGGCAATAGAACTACGGTTAAACATCATTGTTGGTTCTTTTCTGGTGTGTGGTTGTGTAAACCGCAGAATTATCCATACAGCAACGTGTGGAATTCAGCGGAATGTTATCGGTTGATGCCTTTACCCTAACATACATTCGCAGAGCACACACCCCAGCTTATTGTTTGTCCATTTTGGCAATGTTCCGTTCATATCGGCGCAGACAAGGGCATGTCTGAGGTATGCGTAGAGGCGCATACCGGGCACGCGAGGCGGGGGCTCCGTCCTCAAGGCGCTCAGCGCCGCAGAGGGGGCACTCCCCCGCCTGCGTTGTCCGGTGAAGCCTCGCCTGTTGCCACCTACCCCTACCCATGGGCTCCGGTGAAGCCTCAGCTGTTGTCTCAAACCTCGCACGCGTTGTTCGGTGAAGCCTCCACTACTGCTACCGCCGAACCCAGCGAGCGCATCCGCACCAAATGCGAAACCGCAAGCAGAACCGCACCGACCGAAGAAGCGTAGACACAGAAAACCCCCGCCGTCCTGTAGCGAACTACAGTACGGCGGGGGTTTCACGTACGCTCCCCTGCGGGTGCATCCTCAACAGCAGCAAACCAACCAGCTATAAGCCAAGCCAGCATGCCGCGGCGGGACGTCTTACGCGAGCAGGGTCGGCTTCACCTGACGGAGCTTATCCAGCAGACCGTTCACGAACTTCGGAGATTCATTCGTGGACAGCACACGCGCCAGACCGACAGCCTCAGAAATTGCGACAGCATCCGGAACTTCGTCATTGTACAGAAGCTCCCAAGTGCCAATACGCAGCACGGCACGGTCCACGGCGGGCATACGCTCGAAGGACCAGTCACGGGCGTAAGTCTCCACAAACTCGCGGATCTCTTCGTCGTGGTCGCGGACGCCACGAATGATTTCCTCAGAGTAAGCAGAAATCTGCGCTACCGTGTACAGTCGGCGGCGGCGGAGTACCTCAATATAATCTTCGTTGCGCTGATCCGCCTCGAAGAGCACTTCGAGGGCGCGCAATCGGGCTTTCGTACGCGAATTCATTAGTCGTTCACGCGACCGAGGTACTCACCGGTGCGGGTGTCAACCTTGACCTTGGTGCCGGTCTCCAGGAACAGGGGAACCTGAATCTCGTAGCCGGTCTCAACGGTTGCGGGCTTGGTGCCGCCGGTGGAGCGGTCACCCTGCAGGCCGGGCTCGGTGTAGGTGATTTCGAGGACCACGGATGCGGGCAGTTCGATGTACAGGGGGTTGCCCTCGTGCATTGCGATGGTTGCGGTCTGGGACTCGAGCATGTAGTTTGCTGCGTCGCCGACAACGGTTGCGGGAACGTTGATCTGGTCGTAGGTCTTCATGTCCATGAAGACGTAGTCGTCGCCGTCCTGGTACAGGTACTGGTAGTCGGAGCGGTCAACGGTTGCGGTTTCGATCTTAGCGCCAGCGTTGAAGGTGCGGTCGACGACCTTGCCGGAGGTAACGTTGCGCAGCTTGGTGCGAACGAATGCGCCACCCTTACCGGGCTTAACGTGCTGGAACTCTACGACGGACCAGAGGTTGCCGTCAATCTTCAGGACGGCGCCGTTCTTAATATCGGTAGTGGATGCCATGGGGCTCTCCTTCGTGTCATCGACGCTCACGCCGTAGTGGTACCCGGCGCGGCGCTAAGTTTTCAATGAGCAAAAATATGTCCCGTACATTCTACAGGATGCGCATGAATTTGCCTAGCAGGGGCGCCACAGATTCTGCGGTACCCCGCTGGCTGCCGCATGCTGGTGTGCATGTGCTGGCAGTCGTGTGACGGGTGCATCCGGTGAATGTACGGGACTCATCACCTACTCGGTAACTTCCTGGTAGGTCATGTACAGGATCGAGTCGTCCGGCACCTCGTAGACGCGCGGGCGAGCCAAACCGTCAAGAATGATGAAGCGCAGCAGGTTGCCGCGTGCCTTCTTGTCGCGGCGCATTGCTTCGAGCAGCTGGGGCCATGCGTCTGCCTTGTAGGAGGTGGGCAGGCCCAGGGATTCGAGGATGCGGCGGGTGCGTGCCACGAGTTCTTCGTCGGCGTGGCCGGTTGCCAGCGCCAGCTCGGCGGCGTAGACCATGCCGACGGACACTGCCGCGCCGTGACGCCACTGGTAGCGTTCGTTGCGTTCGATGGCGTGGGCGAGGGTGTGGCCGTAGTTCAGGATTTCGCGGCGGCCGGATTCGCGCAGGTCCTCGGAGACGACCTCCGCCTTCACGCGCACGCTGCGTTCAATGAGTTCACGCATCACGGCGGACTGCGAGTCGCGTACGGCGTTCGGGTTCGCCTCGATCAGGTCGAGGATTTCGGGGTCTGCGATGAAGCCGCACTTGACGACCTCACCCATGCCGGTCAGCAGCTCATGCTCGGGCAGGGTGCGCAGGGTGCCGATCTCGCAGAGCACCGCGGCGGGCGGCCAGAACGCGCCGACCAGGTTCTTACCCTCGGCGGTGTTGATGCCGGTCTTACCGCCCACGGCGGCGTCCACCATGCCGAGCAGGGTGGTCGGGATGTGAATAACGCGCACGCCGCGCAGCCAGGTTGCCGCCACGAAACCGGCAACGTCGGTAATAGCGCCGCCACCCACGGAGATGATCGCGTCGGTGCGGGTGAAGTCGTTCTGACCGAGCACCTGCCAGCAGAACGCCGCCACCTGGTAGTGCTTCGCCTCCTCAGCGTCCGGGATTTCGGCGCTGAAAGATTCGTAGCCCATGGCACGCAGGTCTTCCATGACCAGCTCACCGGTGGAACGCAGGGCACGCGGGTGAATCACGAGCACCTTCTTGGTGCGGTTGCCCAGAATTTCGGGGATTTTGCCGAGCAGGTTGTGGCCGATGAGAACCTCATAGTTCTCACGCGGGGAGCTGCCGGTCACCGGGATGCGGGTAATATCTTCCGCGCCGGAGGCACCGAAAGTGGGGGTGGGCTGAGTGCTCATCATGTGTCCTTTCACAGGTGAGGGGTTATGCTTGGGGGCGCTGCGCGCGGGAGGCGCGGGTTGCGGTCACGTACGCCTGGATTTCTGCGGTCATCTCGGTGATGGGGCGGCCGCCTCGTGCATCCAGGGTGAAGTGCGCCAGCTCTTCGTATCGGCTGCGGCGACGCTCAAAAATCTCGGTCCACCGCTCGACCGGGTTCGGCTGCAGCAGCGGCCGGGTCTTGTTGCCGGTAATGCGGGGGGTGACGGTGTCAGCATCAACGAGGATGTACACCACGCATTCGTCCTTGAGCAGCTCCGCAACCGAATCGGTCATGGGCGCGCCACCGCCCAGGGAGAACACCGTGTTGCGGTACACGGGCGAGGTGAGGACCTCTTCGATGGTTTTGCGTTCGAGCTCGCGGAAGTGCGCCTCACCAAAAATCTCGAAGATTTCGGAGACTTCGCCGTAGCGTTCCACGATGAGCTGGTCGGCGTCGAGGAACTCGTAACCGTAGAAACGCGCCAGGTGCGTACCAATGTAGGTCTTACCTGCCGCCATGGGGCCGATGAGCACGATGGGGCGGGAGCGTTCCGCGAAGTTCTCGTGCATTTCACGCACCTGCTGCGGGTGGATGCGAGCGCCGCAGGACTCGTCTTCTGCGAGCGCCTCTGCGGGGATTTCCGCGGAGGTTTCTGCGGAGGTTTCTGCGGGGATTTTCTCCAGCGCAACGGGTTCTTCCGATGCGGGCGTTTCTTCCGGCGCGCTATCTTCGGCAGGTGCGGCAGCTACTGCGGGTGCGGCAACCTGAACCTTGCCGAACAGCGCCGGGGTCGGACGAACCAGCTTGGCGGGTTCAGCCTTATGCACGGGAGCAGAAGCGCTCTCCCCCGCCGCCTCTGCAGGCTGAGCCTGCTTTACAGGTGCAGGCTTGGGCGCGGCAGGTTTCGGCGCAGCGGCTACCGACGGCGTGGCAGGTTTCGGTGCAGCCGGTTTCGGAGCGGCGGGCTTGGCAGGTGCCGGCTTGGGTGCAG
>NZ_CALJRY010000288.1 GCF_937976295.1 uncultured Rothia sp.
AGACAATTAGCCCAGGGATGCTAGTCCAGCCGCGGTTCCGGCGCGTGGCAGGCGTCCAGCTTCGGCAGGGTGCGCCGCTCACCAGGCTCCTGCGCGGTTCCGCGAGGTGCCGGCACCAGGTGCGTTGCGGTGTCATTGCCGAGCACGCGCACCGCCGGGAACATGCCCAGGTCGTCCAGCTGCAGGCGCGGTGCCTGCGCGAGGGTGTCCACGAGCAGACGATACACGGCGCTCTTGCCCTGCCCCATAATCATGGGGGCGCGGTACCAGACCATCTCGTCGATGAGGTCTTCACCGGCGAAGAGGCCGACCATGCCGGGGCCGCCCTCAATCATGAGGTGCCGCACCCCGCGGGCGTACAGTTCGTCGAGCAGTTCACGCGGGTCGTGGGTGAAAATCTGCAGGAAGTTCTGCGGGTCCGCCTCCACACCTTCGGGCGGGTTGAGGCCGCGAATCCGGTAGTTCTCGGTAATCTCGGTCTTTCCCATGACCACACGCAGCGGCTGCTTCTCGAAGCGTTCCCCGTTGGCGTCGCGCGCATCCAGGGTCGGGTCGTCCATGAGGGTGGTTCGGGTGCCGATCATGACGGCGTCGGCGCGGTGACGGATCAGGTGCCCGTCAATGCGCGCGGCGGGGCCGGTAATCCACTTGCTCGTGCCGTCAGCGGCCGCAATGAACCCGTCCAAGGTGGAGGCGCTCTTTGCGGTAATGAAGGGGCGGCGTTCGGCGGCGGCAATGAACCAGCGCTCATTCAGCAGGTAGGAGGCGTTCGCGAACTCCTCCATGGCGTGCACGGTGACGCCCCGCGAGCGCAGGTAGGCGGCGCCTCCGGCTGCGTTTTCGGTGTCGTCGCTGTAGGCGTAGTAGAGTTCGCTGATGCCCGCCTCGGCGACGGCGTGGGAGCAGGGGCCGGTGCGTCCGGTGTGGTTGCAGGGCTCCAGGCTCACGTACATGCGCGCGCCAGTGAGGTCGGTTCCCGCGGCACGGGCGGCGGCGAGGGCGTCGGCTTCGGCGTGCGGGGTGCCTGCGCCTCGGTGGTAGCCCACGTGCAGCAGGTGCCCGTGCGCGTCGGTGATGACGGCGCCGACGAGGGGGTTCGCACCGCGAATACCTTGGCGGGCCGCCTGCAGTGCCAGGGTCATGGCGTCTGCGTGGCTAAGCGTCTGCTCGGGGTCGGGCAGCTGGAGGGTGCGTGCGGCGGGTAGCCCGGCGAGGTGACCGTACTCCGCGGCGGAGTAATCCAAGTCGTTGACCGGCAGGACAACGGGCGGAGTGCTGAGGCCCGGCAGATGGCTCGTGTCCTCAGGGATGGGGCGCTCGTGCACGGCAGCAATGTGTTCGGGCAGGGTGCCCGCAGGCCCCTGAGCTTCGTGCTGGCGGTTATTCGAGGTCATGGTAGTAGTCCTCCTTCTACGCGGATTCGTTCTTTGGCACGCTCTTGGTTACGGTTTCGCACTCGGCAACGGACGCGGCGGAGGATAGATCAGCCACGTCCACGGTGACGTCGGGGAACTGGGTCTGCACGCGAGCCTTCTGCGCCTCCAGGTTGCGGGTGCGCCACCAGACGAAGAAACCGACCAGGGTGAAGCATCCGTAGAACACGTACATGAGGGAGGTTGCGTAGTAGCCTGCGCTCCACAGCAGCGGCACGCCGACCAGGTCGACGGCAACCCAGATGAGCCAGAATTCAACCCAGCCGCGCGCCATGCCGTAGGTGGCGAGCAGCGAGCCGGTGAAGATCCAGGCGTCGGACCAGACCGGTTCGTAGGAGCCGAGGGCGCGGAAGACGGGGGTGAGCAGCAGGGTGCCTGCGACCATGGCGACAACCAGGCCTGCGCGTTCAGTGTTCGTTGCCCATTGCGGGATGACGGCGGCACCTGCGCTCGCGTTACCCCCGGATGCTCGGGTTGCGCGCCAACGATGCCAGCCCCAGATGGACACGGCAATAAACATGATCTGGCGGCCTGCCTGGCCGAGCATGGTGACGGGGTGCGGGCTGCCGACGAGGGCGCCCAGGAAGACGGTGAGGAGCAGCAGGTTGCCGAGAATGCCGACGGGCCACGCCCATACTTTGCGTCGCATGCCGCCGAGCGCCGATGCCAGGCCGAATGCGTTTCCGAGAACTTCGCGCACGAGGAGGGACTGGTCCCCCACGTGGATTTGTGCGTCGAAGAGCCACCGCAAGATGTCCATTGTTTCTTTCCTCTCTGAGTTGGACCGTGTGTCGGATGCGCCGTGTGCGCATCTGCGGCGGCTCCGGGGAGAGGAACAGAAAAGGGCGGCTAACGCGGGCATCTTAGGGAGTGCCCGGTATCCGTGGTGAGGCGGGAGCGGCGAATCAGCCAACCGTAGCTGAATTTAGCCGGCTGCGGTCGAAATCAGTCGGCTGCGCGGCAGGGGGAATAACGTACCGGCACCTCGGAGGCGCCTCTCCCCTGTCGTACAGAAAACCGCTGTACTGAAAACCACTGCGCTCTTGAGCATCAGTTTCCTCGAGCTTTTTCTCAAGCAATTTTCTTGAACAGCTGCTTCGGTGCACCCTGCACGCTACCCCCGAGGTTTCTCGTGAGGTGCGGCGGAGTGCGCTCCTGCCTTTTTCTGCTCGTGCTACCTTCCATCCAGACTGTACTGTCGGCACCGGATTTTCACCGGTTCGGCCTCTCTTGCGGGCGGGCGTCTCTAGCGGAGTCTTGGCGTCCTGCGCGGATGCGAAGATTCATACGATTTTTTGCCTGCCTGCGGAGCGGTTCGCGGGCTGTGACCGCCGGTTCGGAATTTCACCGACCCCGGAGCACGATGTCGATATTGATTATGCCACAGCGCACGCCGGGGGTTTAATTTGTTTTCTCTGGGATAACTTCCGTGACAAGATGACGTTATATGACTGCATTTTGTGTGATGCGCGGGAGCTTATCTTTGCGGTTCGTCTTCAAAAGTCGTCTTTCGGGTACCGTTTGGCGGCTCCACTGAGTACCTTTCGATGCTGCGATGTATACATCTTCTATCCAGCTTCGCCGTAGGGCGTTTTTGGGAGGGGCGGTGGTCTGCGGAGGGGACGATTTATCACGGTTTTGTAATGGTGGAGGGCACTAAACATACCAAAGAGTTACAGAGCCTTCTGATGGGTTACTCAGAACACGTTGAACACCTGTCAATACCTTTATGACAAGGAATTATAACAATAAGGTTAAATTATTGGTTTAAGGTTTACTCCAGGGGTGATTTAAGGTTATTCTTATCTACAGGAGCTCCCATCACCGATAAACCGGTTCCGTTGAGAGCGACATGATTCGGACCAACCGAGCACTCACATCAAACCCTTAAGCTTCTGCCATTTGAAGCTGGAAAACTGGCCCGCGGACTGCATTCCCCGGATGGTTTTCACGCAGCATCTGCGCGTACTGGATTGCGCAGTATTGCGGCGCACGATGTTGATGTGCTTCACCATCGGGAGGCAACCACACCGGATTATTTCTCAACGGAACCGGCGTGGGAGCTCTTCCGAATAAACTTCCGGAAGACCGCACGGTATGCGCCTTTGTAAACCTGTATGAGGGGGCGTTGTGCGTGTCGAACGGTCATAAGCTCCCGTTCTTCTGTCGTCGCCAACAGTGGTGCGCGGCGGAGGTTACGGGAACCTTGCGGGATGGTTGATCCCGCGCGCTCTGCATTGTCTTGTGGAGTGTGGTGTGTTTGGGTGGCGTATTCGCAGTGCCGGAGCGGATACGCCACCCGTTTTTAACATCTAAACCGGGGGAACCCCAGACCGAGGCGAGCTGCACACGAAACTCAGCCCCAGACCAACCTCATATACCCCAGACTGAGGCGAGCTAACCAGAGAAGGAAACCCCAGACCAACCCCTATATCAACCAA
>NZ_CALJRY010000289.1 GCF_937976295.1 uncultured Rothia sp.
GTCTGCACTGGCCGCTGAACGCTGTCATGATTAACAACCTGCAGACCATGGGTACCGACTTCATTCAGTCCCCGATGGGTGCGTACAACTTCGCTGTGTTCGGCCTGGTCACCGGTGTGGCTATCCGCGCAAAGCATGACCGTGAGTTGCGTCAGACCGCTATTGGTGCTTCGATGTCCGGTCTGTTGGGTGGTATTTCTGAGCCGTCGATGTACGGTGTGGTGCTCCGCTACAAGCGTGTGATTCCGATTATTCTGGTTCCCGCCGTGCTCGGTGGCGCAACCATTTCCTTCCTGGGTGTTAAGTCCTATGCCTTCGCGTTCACTTCGCTGCTGTCGATTCCGGCTATGCAGCCTTCTTACCTGTACGTGATTGGTCTGGCTATTGCGTTCTTCGGCGCTATGACCGGTGTTCTGATTTTCGGTTACGAGTCCAAGGCTGATGCTGTGAAGCACGCTGCTGAGCGCGCCGCTGAGGCTTCTGAGGAGTCCGCTCCTGCGGCTGCTGAGAAGGCTGCTCCGTCTACTGCTGCCGCTGCCCCTGCGACCGCTGCTGCTGCTTCCGCTGGTGAGGTCATTGAGCTGCACTCCCCGATTGAGGGTACTGCTGTGGCTCTGTCTGATGTTCCGGACCCGATTTTTGCTGCGGGCAAGCTGGGCGAGGGTGTGGCTATTGAGCCGACCGGTACCACTGTGGTTGCTCCCGCTGCCGGTAAGGTTGCTGCAACCTACCCCTCGGGCCACGCTGTTGGTCTGAAGCTGGAGAACGGCATTGAGCTGCTGATTCACGTTGGTCTGGATACCGTGAACCTGGACGGTAAGGGCTTCAGCGTGAAGGTTGCTAAGGGCGACGTTGTTGCTGCTGGCGACGCTCTGATTGAGTTCGATCCTGAGGTTATCAAGGAGGCGGGTTACCCGCTGATTACCCCGGTTATCGTGACCAACACCCGCAAGTTTGCTGAGGTTAAGGGTCTGCCGGGCGTTGCTCACCAGAACCTGACCACTGTCCTGAAGGTAACCACTAAGTAGTTCGCTTTCTAGGCTCTAAGGGGCCCCACCATTGTGGTGGGGCCCCTTTCCTTATGCCCTGTTTCCTTAAGCTCTGTTCCCTTGCTTGGGCGTATGCACTAGCCGGGGGGGGGTATTTCTGCTAGTGTGAGAATAAGCTCAACAAGGAAGTTCTCAAGTGATGGGGAGTACGATGATGTCTTCTGATACTGGGGTGTTGGATACCGAGGTGTGGGAAGAGCAGCAAGAAGAGTTGCGTGCTCTTTCTCCTGTTCGGCGGCTGATGCGCCGGCTCAATCTTGAGGCGCTCGTCTATGAGTCCGCGCCGTTCCCGGTTCTGCTGCGTAAGCTCTCCGCGCTGATTCCAGCGTGCCTTCTGTGGTGGGTTATCTATGAGCCGTACCGGCTTGCTTCCTCCACCAGCCTCCCCGAGGGCACCCACGCCATTACTCTGGTCCCCGGAGCGTGGGGTGACCCCGCTACGGGGGCTTATGGAGGTCTTCCTGAGTTGCCGGGGGTTCTCTTGCGCTGGGTGCTGTGCATTGCGGCTATGGTGGCTGTCGTTCATCTCTGCGGCGTCAAGGCAAAGGGTCAGAGCTTCACGATTCCTCACGATGCACGTTCACGGCTGATTGCACTGATGCAGGCTCTGGGCATTTTCGGTGCTTTTGCGCTGGTCGTCTGGATTGAGTACATGATGACTCCGCTGACTCTCATGTTTGAAACCGT
>NZ_CALJRY010000290.1 GCF_937976295.1 uncultured Rothia sp.
TAGTACTCGCCCATCTGCTGCGCCTCCAGGGGAGTATTCACAATCACCCGGCTCGTGGAGCTGCTCATCAGGCGCTCGGCGCGGTAGCGTTCCGCAGGCTCGGGTGCCTCACCTTCGCCGCGGCGCGCATCCTTGGCGGCAGCGGTCGTATGCGGAGTAAAAAGAACGGGAACCGGAGATACGCCCTTGGTCGACCACAGCTGGGATGCGCGAGCCGCCGCCTGCCCCGACAGCCAGTAGTGGGCGTGAATAATATCCGGGGTGTACAGTGCCTGCTCCACGCACGCCTGCGCAAAATCATCGGTGACCGTGGCCAACTCGTTCTTCGACAGACCACGAGCGGACGGAAGATCAAGGCTATGGCGCACGATGCGCTCGCCAGGCTGAGGAGGCTGGCGGAACGGCGAATCAGCCGGAAGCGCCTCGCCACGGTCCAGGGTGAAAACCTCAATCCGCAGCTCTGGATCGAGCTCCAGCATGGCATGCACCGACCGAGCAATATAGACGTTCATGCCGCCTGCATCTCCGCTACCGGGCTGCGCAAAGGGGTCGGTGTGCATGGAATACACGTGAACCGTCCGAACCGGCGGCAGAGTGCTCATCGATGCTTTCCTCTCTCAAAGGTGTACCTGACCTAGTGTAGCGCGACAGGACTTTCGCACACCGTGCGGTCTAGAATTTAGTAGAAGAGAGGCTGCCCAAGCGCAGCCTGTAGTACCCGCCCGCCAGAAGGACCGTGAAGGACCATGACTCACCCTCAGCAGCCTGCCGCACCGCTCTACTGCCCGCCGTGTACACCCGGCCAGGTAGAACGAAGCGCCACGATTGACCTTGATGCGCTGGAACATAATGTGCGCCGGCTCAAGGAACTGATTGGCGAGCGCACGCTTATCGCAGTGATTAAGGCGGATGCGTACGGTCACGGCGCGTACCCGGTGGCTCGTTCGGCTATTGCCGCCGGCGCTGACCTGCTGGGTGTGGTGCACGTGAGCGAGGCGCTGGAACTGCGTGCTGACGGTATCGATGCGCCGCTCATGGCGTGGCTGCACACCCCCTCCACCGATTTTGAGGCAGCACTGCAGGAGAAGATTCGTCTGGGTGTTTCCGGTTGGGATCTGGAGGCGGTAGCCGCCGCCGCTGAACGCACCGGCGAGCGCGCTATCGTGCATCTGAAGGCTGATACCGGTCTGGGTCGTAACGGTGCCACAGCTGCGGATTGGCCTGCGCTGGTGGCTCGCGCCGCCTCCCTGGAGGAGTCTGGGCTGATTACGGTTGAGGGTATTTTTAGCCACCTGGCGGTTGCGGATGAGCCGACCCGCGCCGAGACCGCACAGCAGCTCGACGCCCTGGACACTTTTGTGGCTCAGGCTCGTGAGGCTGGCCTGGACCCGAAGATTGTGCATTTGGCGAACTCTCCGGCGACCCTGACCGCCTCGCTGGAAGGCTGGGATACGGAGGAGCGTCTGCTCGGTGACGGCGTGCGTTGCGGCCTCGCGCTCTACGGTCTTTCCCCGCTGCCGGAGGTTACCGCTGAGGATTTGGGCCTGAAGCCTGTCATGACGGTGGGCAGCTACATTGCCGCCGTGAAGGAAGTTCCTGCAGGTCAGGGCGTTTCCTACGGTCTGCGCTACCACACCGAAAAGCCGACCACCCTGGCGCTGGTGCCGCTTGGCTACGCTGACGGCGTGCCGCGCATTGCGGAGAACGCGCCGGTGCGCATCTACCCGGGCGCGCAGAACGTGCAGGATGGCTCCGTGCCCAATAATGTGGAGGGTAAGACCTACCGCGTGGTCGGTCGCATCGCCATGGACCAGATGGTCGTTGACCTGGGCGAACCCGGCCTGAGCGACCCCGCCCTGGGTTACCTGGGCGCCCCCGCCATCCTTTTTGGTGCCGGTGAGAACCCGCCCGTGGAAGAGTGGGCGGACGCCGCGCAGACCATTAACTACGAAATCGTGACCCGCATTTCGCCCCGCGTGGAGCGCATCTACGTCGGCGGCTCCTGGGTTGAAGCTGAACTGAACGAGCTGTGGGGCACCGATGAAGAGCAGGAGGGCTAATGAGTACTGAGTACATTTCTGCCGCCCTCGACCTGGATGTGACCGGCCCCGACCATACCCGCCGCCTGGCGCTCACCCTTGCGCAGCACCTGAACGCCGGGGATGTGCTGCTACTCTCGGGTGAGCTCGGCGCGGGTAAGACCACGTTCACCCGCTCCCTGGGTGAAGGCCTGGGCGTGCGCGAAGGCGTGATCTCACCGACCTTCGTGCTCTCGCGCGTGCACCCGAACCTGCCGGACGGCCTCCGCCCCGGCGGTCCCGACCTGGTGCACGTGGACGCCTACCGCCTCTCCAGCGCCGAGGAGCTCGACGACCTGGACCTGGAGTTCTCCCTGCCGCGCTCTGTGACCGTCATTGAGTGGGGTCGCGATAAGGCTGAGCATCTGAGCGATTCTCGCCTGGAGCTGGACTTCACCCGCCTGACCGGCGCGGATGCGCGCTTTGCCTACTCGGGTGCCGAAGAGTTCAGCTGGGACGACGAAGACGAGGACGAAAGCGACGATGACGCGGACACCCCCGAACCTCGCCTGCTGCGGGTGCGCGCCTTCGGCCCCCGCTGGGAGCACGCTTTCGACGCTCTGAAAGAGGCCCTGCAGAGCGCCTAGAGCCCGCGCGTTAGAATGATAGGGTGCTAGTACTTGCCCTTGATTCATCCGCCACCGCATCTGTGGCGCTCGCCCGTGTGCACGGCTCCGAAGCCGGCGCGTCCTTCGAAATCCTCGCCCGCTACGAGAGCGAAGATACCCGCTCCCACGCCGAGGTGATGGGCCCCTACGCGCAGGCGGCCCTGCAGGACGCTGGCGTGCGCGGCGAAGATTTGGATGCGATTCTGACCGGTACCGGCCCGGGACCTTTTACGGGTCTGCGTGCCGGTATCGTTACTGCGCGCGCTCTGGGTTTTGCCTGGTCGGTGCCGGTGTACGGCATGATGAGCCTGACCGCGCTGGCTGAACACGCTGTATCTGGCGCGGCTGCCGGTGCCGCCGCGGTGAATGCCGGGGAAGAGAACGCAGAACGAGCGTTCGCTTCTGCTGATCTTGTCGAAGGTGCTGAGCTGCTCGTACTCTCCGACGCGCGCCGCCGCGAAGTCTACTCCGCCCGCTACCGCGTGAACGCCGAAGGCTACAGCCTGGTGGACGGCCCGAACGTATGCCCCGCCTCCGAAATTCTGCCCGGTGAGGCTCCCTCCTACGCCTACGGCTACGGCGCCGGCCTGTACTCCGAAACTCTCGAAGAGCACGGCTGGACCATCGTCGATTCTGCCCGTCAGGTTCACCCCCACGCCGAGTACCTGGTTGCCGCCGCGGCACGCCTGGGCGTGGAGAACCTGAGCGAGGACACCTCCGCCCAGTACCTGCGCGACTCGGATGCAAAGGTCCCCGCCGCAATGCTCGCCCGCCAGCAGAAGCAGGCTGCTACTCAGGGTTCCTCCGCGCAGGCTGCTGCGCAGACTGCCGCGCATGAAACCGGGCAGAAGGAGAGCTAAATGAGCGCTACTGAAAATACCGTGCGGGATAATTTGGCCCTGGGCGCTCGCCTGCGCGTGGCTGAGTTGCCCGATGTGCAGGCCATGCATGCCATGGAGACCACCCTATTCCCCGCCGACGCCTGGCACATCGACATGTTCCTCGAAGAGCTGACCCACCCAACCCGCACCTACTACATGCTCGAATTGCCTGCAGAAGGTTCGGAAGATGACGAGGGTGCCTGGCGCGCTATCGGTTACTGCGGGACCATGGTCGTAGCTGACACCGCCGACGTTCAAACCATCGGCGTGCTCCCCGAGTACGAGGGCCGCGGCTTCGGCCGCGCCATGCTCGAGCAGATGCACGAGCGCGCCCGTGAACAGGGTGCCGAGCGCATCCTGCTGGAGGTGCGTGCCGACAACCCGCGCGCCCAGCGCCTCTACGAACGCAACGGCTACCGTGCGATTCACGTACGCCGCGGCTACTACGATGACGGAACCGACGCCATCATTATGGAATGTACGTTCTAAATACTCCGTTGAGCTAAACGGCTCCAGCAGTAGGGGCAAGCTTCCGCCGCCCTCTACGCCACAGTATTCCCACGCCACAGCATTCCTACATCACTGCAACTAGAAGCACTACGCGCAGATAGCGCAACAGAAAGACGAACTATGAGCACTCGCGAACCCCTCGTTCTGGGCATCGAATCCTCCTGCGATGAGACCGGTATCGGCATTGTGCGCGGTGCACAGCTGCTCAGCAACACCATCTCCTCCTCCATGGAAGAGCACGTGCGCTTTGGTGGCGTGATCCCCGAAATCGCCTCCCGCGCCCACCTGGACGCCATGATTCCCGCCCTCAAAGCGGCACTCGCCGAAGCAGACATCACCCTCGATCAGGTGGACGCTATCGCCGTCACCGCGGGCCCCGGCCTGGCTGGCGCACTCATGGTCGGTGTCTCCGCGGCGAAGGCGCTCGCTATTGCCACCGGCAAGCCCCTCTACGGCATTAACCACCTGGTCGCCCACGTTGGCGTTGGCCTGCTTGAGGATAACGGCACCGAGGACGGCTCCGACCTGCTGGCGAATGCCGGTTCCGGTGGCCTGGGTGCGCTGCTGGTTTCTGGCGGTCATACCGAAATCCTGCAGGTGCGCGACATTACCTCCGATGTGCGTCTGCTCGGCGCGACCCTCGATGATGCCGCAGGCGAGGCCTACGATAAGGTTGCTCGACTGCTCGGCCTGGACTACCCGGGCGGCCCCGCGATTGACCGCGCTGCCGCTGATGGCAACCGCAACGCCTTCGTGTTCCCGCGCGGCCTGTCGAACCGCAAGTTCATGGGCACCGCCGAGGAGCCCGGTGCGCACCGCTACGATTTCTCCTTCTCCGGCCTGAAGACCGCCGTGGCGCGCGTGATTGAAAGCTTTGAAGCAGCCGGTGAAGAGGTCCCGGTTGCCGATATTGCCGCGTCCTTCCAGGAAGCGGTCGTGGACGTTATCACCAAGAAGGCGATGCTTGCCTGCCGCGAGCAGGGCATGAAGACCCTGTTGCTCGGCGGTGGCGTGGCGGCTAACTCGCGTCTGCGTGAGCTGCTTGCCGCCCGATGCGCCTCCGAGGGGGTGCGCCTGATTATTCCGAAGTTCACCCTGTGCACCGATAACGGCGCAATGGTTGCGGCACTGGGTGCTCGCCTGGTTGCCGCCGGCCGTGAGCCCTCGGGCGTGGACTTCACGACGGACTCCTCGCTGCCGGTGACTACGGTCTGTTTCTAAACGGGCTGTTTCTAAGCTACCTGCTTCTACAACAGCTACTTCTCGGAGGTAATGCGAGCGCGTTGAGGTGGCTCGCCTCGAAAATGCTCATAGAAATGCCTCGGCACAGTCTCCCAAGGGACTGTGCCGAGGCATTTTCTATATTCAAACTTTAGGCGGGGCGGCTCTAACGCAGGGCTCGCGCACGAGACTGCGCGGCAACATCCAGCACCACCTCACGCAGAGAGCCGGTCTTCTCAAAGACCGCACGCTGACGATCCGCACCCGTACCCTCGGCGAGGATGCGGCGTACCTGAGCCAGCTCTACCTCGCAGTCAAGGTCGCGTGCCACCGGCTCCAGCTTGGGCAGAAGCAGCTCAAAATCTTCACGCAGGGTACGCTGCACCGGCTCGTTAGAGACCACGATCTTAGCCTCCAGGCCGTAGCGGGCAACGCGCCACTTATTCTCCTGCGCGTGCCAGGGGGCGAGCACCTCAATGCTTTCACCCGCCTCAATACGGCGAGAGAAGTACTCCACCAGGCACTGCGTGAACGCCACGAGCGCCGCAACATCCGGCAGGGAGGCGAGACCATCGCAATAGCGCATCTCAATGGTGCCGTAACGCGGAACCGGGCGAACATCCCAACGGTCCTCGCTCGGGTCGTTAATCACATCGGTCGCCACGAGTGAATCCAGGTAGTCGCTGTACTGCTCCCAGGTATCAAAGTGGAAGGGCAGACCGTTCGTCGGAAGCTGTTGATAAAGCTGGGTGCGGTGCGAAGCGTAACCGGTATCGATTCCATCCCAGTAGGGGGAAGAGCACGAAAGCGCCAGCAGGTGCGGACCGTAGTTGGTCAGCGCGTCAATGAGCGGCAGAACCTTATCGCGGGAGTCAACGCCCACGTGCACGTGCACACCGTAAATGACCATGTGACGGCCCCAATACTGGGCGCGCTCGACCACGCGCTGGTAGCGTTCCTTCGCCACGACCGGCTGGTCAGCCCAGTGGGAGAAGGGGTGAGTGCCGGCGGGGTAGAACTCAATGCCGAGCTCATCGGTAATTTCACGGATGATGTCGGTGAGCTCCTGCAGCTGACGGCACGCCTCAGCGACGGTGCGGCAGATGCCGGTCACCACCTCGAGGGTGTTCTCCAGGAATTCGCCGGTCACGTGCGCCCGGTCGGAGGCGGGCTCGAGCAGTTCGGGGCGGCGCTCGCGCAGGATGGACAGCACCTCGCTGGCGCGCTGGGTCAGTTCGCCGCTTTCACGGTCGATGAGCGCAATCTCCCATTCCACGCCGAGAGTGGACTGCGGGGAGGAAGCAAAGTCGATCATATTGCCTTTCCTGCGTCTGGAAATAGGGTCGTGCATGGTGCCGACTATGGAAGTTATTATCGGTGGGCTCTATCCCGGGCAGACGCCAGCTCAGCTGATGGTCTGCCCGGCCGGTACAGAAGCACCTCTAGTAGGCACTTCTAGTAGGCGCTGTATCTAGTGTACGGTCTGAGGAAGACACGCGCCCTGTCGAGTGCAGAATCCGGAACGGGAAACGTCACGAATCGTCATGAACGGTAACCCGTCCTCGGGTCTGGGTAGCCCGGGGCTGGGCAGTCGGGGTTGAGTAGCCGGGGTTGGGTAGATAGGGCTGGCGAGGCTAGAGCGGGCGCACATGCCAGCCGACGCGGCGCGAATCCCTACCCGAACCGATGCGGGTAAAGACCAGCGTTGCCGGACGGTACGAGGACTCCTGCGCCCTCTCCAGTGCGCCCTCCTGCGCACCAGAAGAAGAATTAGCGTTCTTTTTCTGTTTCTTCTTGGAAGGTTTAGAACCCGCAGAACCCAGCAGACGCGCACGCAATTGCTCCGGAACAATATCCACGCCACGCTTCTTGATCGTCAGAGCCGTAAAGCCCTGCTCGCGCACCCAGCGCTTCAGCTGCTTCTCCTGCAGGGGAATCTCCTCCAGCACCTCGTAGCAGGCAACCAGCGGATGCTCCACCGGCTCGGCAGAACACAGGTACGCCAGGTGCTCATCCAATAGAAACGCGCCAATACTCTGCGCAAACTCAGCGACCAGATGCGAGCGCACAATCGCCGGGGCAGGCTCCAGCAGGTAATCACCGGGCTGCGGCAGGGATACCGGAATGTCGACGCTCTGCTCCGCCTCTTCCGCCGTCAGGGAGCTGCGGAAGCTGACCGCCTCGTACGGTGGCAACAGGGCACCGGCTTCGGCGGAGCTTCCGTCGGAGCCAGTGCTGGAGTCTTCGTGAGAGGTAGCCTCTTGTGCAGTAGCCTCTTGCGCAGGCAGCTCACGCACCGAAGTCGCCGTGCGCGCCACCCCCTCCTGAGCCAGCGCGTTAAACCAGAGCACCAACTCGGCAAGGGACCCCTCCGACTGAATCCACTCCGCCTCAACGCGCGGGTTGGGGTTCGCCTCCGAGGCAATATCTTCGGGCGAGGGGATACCCTCATGCGGAAAACCGGGACCCAGCTTCACGCCCATCGGCACGCCCGTACGCGCCAGATTCAGCACGAACGAGAACGGGGGAGAGAACGCCTCCGGATCAAAAAGGCGCTCCGTCTGAGCCTTCTTCGCACCCCGCAACTCGCGGCGTGCCGGATCCATCCACACAATACCCACCGGCTCACCGGCAGCATCCAGAAGCTCACCGTGCACATAATCGGTCACATCCCCCGAATACACGCGCGCCTGCGGGCAAAACTCAAGGTTCTTCGCCGCAAAAGAAGCCGTCAACGGATCCAACTCCACCGCAACCACGGCACCGCGCGCCGCCGCATACACGGCAGAATCCGACGCAATACCGCACCCCAAATCAGCCACCGTGCCGGCAACCGGGCGCAGACGCTGAGCGCGATAATGCGCAATCACCGGGCGGGTCGCCTGCTCCGCCGCCTCCTGAGTGAGCATGAGGGTGCGGGCGCGCTCGCCGAACTTGGCGCGCGCACGGGTACGAGCTTGCGCCAGCGAAATAATCTGTGCAGACTCCTCGGGGCTGAAACCTCGCGAACGCAAAGAAGTAACGGCGCTGAGCGTATCCGAGCCCAGCGGGTAGAGCTCATCGGCTGCCGCGAGCGCTTCGGCGCTGAACGGAAGCTTGGCGGCGGGAGTAAAAGGGGAGGCGGGAATAGGCATGCTCCTCATTTTACGGGGTGCCGATTTTGGGAGGTGGGGAGCCCGATCTGCTCGGCTTTTTGCTCAGCGTTCGCCTTGCGGTGAAACACCCCGGTACAGGGGCGCTTTTCTTGACCGAAAGCACAGGTGAAACTAGAGTTGAGGTAGCACTCGAGACGGTCATCGGGCGCGCCACTGCGCCGCTGTCTCGCATCAAACGTAAATCCACAACCCGGAGGAACCGATTATGGCTATCAAGCCCCTGGAAGACCGCGTCGTTATCAAGATCGAGCAGGCTGAGCAGACCACCGCATCCGGTCTGGTCATCCCCGAAACTGCGAAGGAAAAGCCGCAGGAAGCACGCGTTGTCGCCGTTGGCCCGGGCCGCGTGGATGAGAAGGGCAACCGCATTCCCGTAGACATCAAGGAAGGCGACGTTGTCGTGTTCTCCCGCTACGGTGGCACCGAGGTTAAGTACCAGGGCGAAGAGTACCTGATTCTCTCCGCACGCGACGTTCTGGCAATCGTCGACTAATACTTTCAGATGCTCATGCGCCGTACCGCTCATCCGGTACGGCGCATGAGCTATCATCTGCCCCTTAAAAATTTCCATTCTGTGACGCACTAGGAGTAGCGAACACATGGCTAAGCAGCTTGAATTCAACGATGCCGCCCGCAAGTCCCTGCAGGCTGGCGTCGATAAGCTGGCAAACGCGGTCAAGGTAACCCTCGGCCCGCGCGGGCGCAACGTTGTGCTCGACAAGCAGTGGGGTGCACCCGTCATCACCAACGACGGCGTGTCCATCGCCCGTGAAATTGAACTGGACGACCCGTACGAAAACCTGGGCGCCCAGCTGGCGAAGGAAGTCGCCACCAAGACCAACGACGTAGCCGGTGACGGCACCACTACCGCAACCGTGCTCGCACAGGCACTGGTCAACGAGGGCCTGCGCAACGTCACCAGCGGCGCGGCACCCGCCGACATCAAGCGCGGCATTGAGGCTGCTGTGGAGGCTGTCTCCGCACGACTGCTCGAGAACGCACGCCCCGTGCAGGGTCCCGAGGTGGCGCACGTTGCCGCTATTTCCGCGCAGTCCGAGCAGATCGGTGAGCTGCTGGCTCGCGCCTTCGAGAAGGTCGGCCAGGACGGCGTCATCACCATCGAAGACGGCTCCTCCACCGAAATTGAACTGGACATCACCGAAGGCATGCAGTTCGACAAGGGCTACCTCTCGCCCTCCTTCGTCACCGACGCTGAGCGCGGCGAAGCAGTGCTGGAGAACAGCCTCGTGCTGCTCTACCAGGGCAAGATTTCCACCATCGCAGAGATTATGCCCGTGCTCGAGAAGATCGTTCAGGCGAAGAAGCCGCTGACCATCATCGCAGAAGACGTTGACGGTGAGGCGCTCTCCGCTCTGGTCGTGAACAAGCTGCGCGGCACCATCAACGTGGTCGCTCTGAAGGCTCCCGGTTTCGGTGACCGCCGCAAGGCAATCATGCAGGATTTGGCAATTCTGACCGGCGGCACCGTCGTGACCGGTGAGCTCGGCATCGACCTGCCTCAGGTCACCCTGGAGCACCTGGGCTCGGCACGCCGCGTGACCGTGACCAAGTCCCACACCACCATCGTGGACGGCGGCGGCGACCCCGAGGCAATCGAGGACCGCGTGCAGCAGCTGCGCCGCGAAATTGAGCGCGTGGATTCCGAATGGGACCGCGAGAAGCTCAAGGAGCGCCTGGCTAAGCTCGCCGGCGGCGTGGGCGTCATCAAGGTCGGTGCCGCAACCGAGGTTGAGGCGAAGGAACGCAAGCACCGCATCGAGGATGCTGTGTCCTCCACCCGTGCCGCTCTGGAAGAGGGCATCGTCTCCGGTGGCGGTTCCGCGCTGGTTCACGCGCTGAAGGCACTGGACGGCATGGACCTGGGCAACCACGACGCAAACGTGGGTGTACAGATCGTTCGCCGTGCCCTGGTTCAGCCGCTGCGCTGGATCGCTGAGAACGCTGGCGAAGACGGCTACGTCATCGTCTCCAAGGTCTCCGAGCTGCCCGTGGGTCACGGCTTCAACGCCAAGACCGGCGAGTACGTGGACCTCATCGAAGCCGGCGTGATTGACCCGGTGAAGGTGACCCGTTCGGCTCTGCAGAACGCATCCTCCATCGCGGCTCTGGTACTGACCACCGAGACCCTGGTGGTTGAGAAGCCCGAAGAAACTGAAGAAGACTAATAGTGTGTGTGCCCGGTGCCGCCACCTCCATCGTGGAGGCGGTATCGGGCACTCGCTGTCGGTAGGCTCGGGTGCGCTCGCGTCCGTGGGGCTCTAGAACCTGCCGGCAGCCTCCCGCTGAGGAATGCTTACTATGAGTGCTTCTCAGCAAAGAAATCTTTAGCGGTTTACTATAGAAGGTAAGCTGCTCCCGTTTGCGCTCAAACCACCTTGTGGGGTGCGAGCAGGCGGTTCGTACCGCATCTTGACATATGCAACGTATAGGCTGAGCTTCTCACCGATGAAGCCAGCATCCGAAAGGTAGACAATGACCATTCCCACCGCTCTGTCCGAGGATCCCTTCGGCTTCACCGGCCTGACCTACGATGACGTGCTGCTGCTGCCCGGCAACACCGACGTCATTCCCTCCGAAGCGGACACCTCCACCCGCCTGTCCAAGCGCATCACCCTGAACACCCCCATCATCTCCGCCGCAATGGACACCGTGACCGACTCCGCTATGGCAATTGCTATGGCACGTCTGGGCGGTATGGGCGTTATCCACCGCAACCTCTCCATTGAGGATCAGGCGGCACACGTGGACCGCGTGAAGCGTTCCGAGTCCGGCATGATCATTAACCCCGTCACCATCGGTGCTGACGCAACCATCGCCGAATACGACAAGGTCTGCGGCTACTACAAGGTCTCCGGTCTGCCCGTCGTCAGCGAAGAGGGTGTGCTGGAAGGTATCATCACCAACCGCGATATCCGCTACATCTCCCGCTCCGATTACGAGGGTATTCGCGTCCGCGACATCATGACCCCCATGCCGCTGGTCACCGCGCACCCCAGCGTCACTAAGGACGAAGCATTCGCGCTGCTGTCCCACAACAAGATTGAGCGTCTGCCGCTGGTCGACGACGCAGGCAAGCTCGCCGGTCTGATTACCCTGAAGGACTTCGTCAAGACTGAGCAGTACCCCAACGCTACCAAGGACGAGGACGGCCGCCTGCGTGCCGGCGCCGCTATCGGCTTCTTCGGTGACGGCTACGAGCGCGCAATGACCCTGGTCGAGGCAGGCGTCGACGCACTGTTCGTGGACACCGCAAACGGCCACTCCCAGGGCGTGCTCGACATGATCGCCCGCCTGAAGAAGGACCCCGCCGCAGCACACGTGGACGTCATTGGCGGCCAGGCTGCAACCCGCCTGGGTGCACAGGCAATCATCGACGCCGGCGCTGACGGCGTGAAGGTTGGTGTTGGCCCCGGCTCCATCTGCACCACCCGCATTATCGCCGGTGTTGGCGTTCCCCAGGTGACCGCTATCAACGAGTCCGCTAAGGCAGCAATCCCGGCGGGCGTGCCGCTGATTGCTGACGGCGGTATGCAGCACTCCGGCGAGATCGGCAAGGCACTGGTTGCTGGCGCTGACTCCGTGATGCTCGGCTCCCTGCTGGCTGGTACCACCGAGTCTCCCGGTGAGCTGATTTTCATGAACGGTAAGCAGTACAAGGCATACCGCGGCATGGGTTCGCTCGGTGCGATGCAGACCCGCGGTCGCCACAAGTCCTTCTCCAAGGACCGTTACTTCCAGGCTGACGTCTCCAGCGAAGAGAAGCTGATTCCCGAGGGTATTGAGGGTCAGGTTCCCTTCCGCGGCCCGCTCTCCGCAGTGATTCACCAGCTCGAAGGCGGCCTGCGCCAGACCATGTTCTACGTCGGTTCCCGCACCATCGAGGAGCTCAAGTACAAGGGTCAGTTCGTGCGCATCACCCCCGCAGGTCTGAAGGAATCGCACCCGCACGACATCATGATGACCGTTGAGGCACCGAACTACCGCGGCTAAAACGCCTCACCAACGATGATTCGCCGCATGGTGTGCACACCGTGCGCCGTTGAGCCCGCCCCATACCCGTTCAGGTATTGGGCGGGCATCGGCGCGAATAACGCCCAGCGGCACCCCTCAAACCGAATTCGAAAGGATTCACCCCATGTCTGAAATTCAGATTGGCCTCTCCAAGAACGCCCGCCCCACCTACTCCCTGGACGATGTGGCGCTGATTCCCACCCGCCGTACCCGCGACCGCCGCGACGTTGACACCTCCTGGCAGATTGACGCCTTCAAGTTCGACACCCCCATCATTGGTGCGCCCATGGACTCGGTCATGTCCCCGGCGACCGCTATTGCGCTGGGCAAGCTGGGTGGCCTGGGTGTGCTGAACCTCGAGGGCCTGTGGACCCGCTACGAGGACCCGCAGCCGCTGCTCGATGAGATTGTTGAGCTGCCCGAGGCGGACCCCGCCTCCGCGACCACCCGCATGCAGCAGATTTACTCTGAGCCGATTAAGTCGGAACTGATTACTGCACGCCTGGAAGAGATTCGTGACTCCGGCGTGGTTGTTGCTGGCTCTCTGAGCCCGCAGAACACCCAGGAGCACTACGAGACCGTGGTGAAGGCGGGCGTTGAGCTGTTCGTCATCCGCGGTGCATCCGTCTCTGCCGAGCACCTTTCGACCTCGCACGAGCCGCTGAACCTGAAGAAGTTCATCTACGAGCTGGATGTTCCGGTCATCGTTGGTGGCGTTGCTGGCTACTCGCAGGCTAAGCACCTGATGCGTACCGGCGCGGCTGGCGTTCTGGTGGGCTTCGGCGGCGGTTCCGCACAGACCACCCGCCAGGGCCTGGGCATCTCCGCACCGATGGCAACCGCTATCGCCGATGTGGCTGCGGCACGTTCGGACTACCTGGATGAGTCCGGCGGCCGCTACGTGCACGTGATTGCTGACGGCTCCCTGGGCCGCTCCGGCGACATGGTGAAGGCTCTCGCACTGGGCGCTGACGCTGTCATGCTGGGTGCTCCGCTGGCTCGCGCATCCGAGGCTCCCGGCCAGGGCTGGTACTGGGGCAACGAGGCGCACTCGCTGGACTTCCCGCGCGGCGTGCGCACCCCGCTGGGTGTTGTCGGCTCCCTGGAGGAAGTCCTGTACGGTCCTTCGCACCACGTGAACGGCACCAGCAACATTGTCGGTGCGCTCAAGCGCGCAATGGCTAACTGCGGTTACCTGAATCTGAAGAAGTTCCAGAAGGCGGACCTGACCGTGGTTCCCGCGTACCGCGGCTAATGTAGCTTCATGAATCACCGCTTGGCGGTTGGCAGGTTTTGGCCTGTCGGTCGCCGGGCGGTGCTTTCTATACGCACGCTCTACCCCCGTTAGGGCATGTGGCGGCACCCCGGGATGGGGGAGCGGCTACGTACCGTCGGCGGCGTACAGCGATAGCGTAAAATAGATATATCCCCGCGCAAGTGCGCGGATTAGTACCAACACGTTGAGGTAATTTTCGTGACCAACTCTGTGAACCTGGACCAGCTCGAAGAGCGTCCCGTCCTGGTGGTAGATTACGGTGCACAGTACGCGCAGCTCATCGCCCGTCGCGTGCGTGAAGCCGGTATCTACTCCGAAATCGTCCCCCACTCCATGAGCACCGAGAAGATGCTCGCCAAGAACCCGGCGGCCATCGTGCTCTCCGGCGGCCCCTCCTCGGTCTACGCCGACGGCGCACCCAAGGGTGACAAGGCCCTCTTCGAAGCTGGCGTGCCGATCTTCGGTATCTGCTACGGCTTCCAGGTGATGGCCCAGACCCTCGGCGGCACCGTTGCACAGACCGGTCTGCGCGAATACGGCGCAACCGACGCTGTGGTCTGCGCTGAGAACTCCTCCTTCCTCACCGGCACCCCCACCACCCAGAACGTGTGGATGTCTCACGGTGACTCCGTGACCGAAGCCCCCGAAGGCTTCGAGGTGCTGGCAAAGACCCCCGGCGCATCCGTGGCAGCATTCGTGGACGAGTCCCGCAAGCTTGGCGGCGTGCAGTGGCACCCCGAGGTGAAGCACTCCGACTACGGCCAGGTCGCCCTGGAGAACTTCCTCTACAATGTGGCAGGCCTGAAGCCCACCTGGTCCACCAACAACATCATCGAAGAGCAGGTCGCAAAGATCCGCGAGCAGGTCGGTAGCGACCGCGTTATCTGCGCGCTCTCCGGCGGCGTTGACTCCTCCGTGGCAGCTGCTCTGGTGCACAAGGCTGTTGGCGACCAGCTCACCTGCTTCTTCATCGACCACGGTCTGCTCCGTGAGGGCGAGCGTGAACAGGTTGAGCAGGACTACGCAGCGTCCATGGGTATCAAGGTCATCACCATCGACGAGTCGGAGCGTTTCCTCTCCGCACTCGAGGGTGTCACCGAGCCCGAGGCGAAGCGTAAGGCTATCGGCCGCGAGTTCATCCGCTCCTTCGAAGAGGCACAGCGCAAACTGATTGCTGAAGCGGGCGAAGAGGGCGCAGACATCAAGTTCCTGGTCCAGGGCACCCTGTACCCGGACGTTGTCGAGTCCGGCGGCGGCGACGGCACCGCAAACATTAAGAGCCACCACAACGTGGGCGGCCTCCCCGACGACCTGACCTTCGAACTGGTTGAGCCGCTGCGCACCCTGTTCAAGGACGAGGTTCGCGCTATCGGTCGTGAGCTTGGCGTTCCCGAGAAGATCGTGGCACGTCAGCCGTTCCCCGGCCCCGGCCTGGGCATCCGCATCGTCGGCGAGGTTACCCGCGAGAACCTGGAGACCCTGCGTGCCGCTGACGCTATCGTGCGTGAAGAGCTGACCGCAGCAGGTCAGGACGAGCACATCTGGCAGTGCCCCGTGGTTTTGCTGGCTGGCGTTCGTTCCGTGGGCGTTCAGGGCGACGGCCGTACTTACGGTCACCCGATTGTGCTGCGCCCGGTCTCTTCGGAAGACGCAATGACCGCTGACTGGTCGCGTCTGCCGTACGACCTGCTGGCTAAGATCTCGAACCGTATTACGAACGAGGTCAAGGACGTTAACCGAGTGGTGCTGGACGTTACCTCCAAGCCCCCGGGAACCATTGAATGGGAGTAATCCCGCTGTGGGCTACCTAGCTTTGTAGCTGGGAGCCTGTGAAGAAGCCGCCCGGTGCATCCGAACGTGGATGCGCCGGGCGGCTCCTTCTGTGAGTATGTACGTTACAGGTACTGGAGATGAACGAAATATAATGTGCTTATGCGTGCTTTGTCTGACATGTGCAGAGTACTAACCTAATGTCATAAGGAGGGGCTAAAGATGTCAAAATCTGATAATGAGCACATTCAAAAGCAAGAGCATGAATCCTCCGTCTATGAGTTTTTCGTCAGTTTTCCCACCCCTGAAGATGGAACAAACTGCTCTGATGAAATCCCCGTGGCGGAACGATCTGCCTCGCAGCGCCCCGTCCCAGACTTTTAGCTTCGAAGTAAGTCGCCTGGTGCATCCGAATGTGGATGCGCCGGGCGGCTTCTTTCATATGAGCGTTTCTGAAAATACTCCGTAGCCTAGATTTTTCGCATGAATTTTAAAGAAAAACACCAAAATATTTAAAACGAGAGTTCAAATAAAAGAACTAAAAACTCTCCACAAAACCACACGGGGAAAAGAAAAACCTTTAATGCGGGTGATGCGGATGACGAATCGAATCACGCCAATGAGCGCTCGACCCCAACCCAAAATGCAGCGCAAAAAACGTACCAAAACAGCAGAACCCAAACGCGCACGCCATATACACGCCGTAGGTCAGCATCATAAACTCAGAATCGTGACTCACTCCCGAAGCGATATTCAACACCAATGAGACGCCCAGAATGACAAGCCACACAGCGCTCGCAGCCGCAATCAGCCAGGAAATAACGCTCAACACCGGGTGAGGCACCCTAAAGGTCTGCTCAGGGCTCTCAGAGGCGGGTACAGTGGCTACAGAAGCTGTAGCAGGGGCAGTAAGCAGAGCAGAAGAAGAGCGCCGCGGAATATGCGCATCAGTATGCTGGCTAGAAGCCTGCGCAGGACGCTTCAGAGATTGCTGGGGGACGCCACCGGATTCGGGAGGGGGAGAATAATACGGTTGCTGCATTGCGGGCTCCTGCATATTTAGTCTTACGGGAGAAGAAACAGCCTAGTTCCTCATCTCGTAAGAAATGAGTGTCTGTGATAGAACGAAAGAATGTGGTGGAAAATATATTCTCTCTCTATATTTCAAGATTAGAAGCGAACCGTATAAAAAACGAGAGCATCAGCGAATA
>NZ_CALJRY010000291.1 GCF_937976295.1 uncultured Rothia sp.
ACCACCCGAGGCTCTATTTTTAGCTCATGAGCTGGTTATTCTTTGATTTCTTCAAAGCGGGTCGTCTCAAAATCTCGTTCCTTTTTAGGGGATGAATTTAGTACATGGAATAGGTATTTTTTGCCAGGCTGAGCAGTTTTAACGTATGCGGGAATTTTCCAGCCTTCTGGCGCCTCATACATTGACAAAGTGCCGCACTCTTCTGTTTCGAAGACACCCACCGGAGCATTATCATTCAGCTCTCCAATCGTGCCGCCTCGAGGCCTGGTGTATGCCTTCGTTGCGGTGCAAGTAGCAGTGATACCATCACTGTCATCTCGTAATTCATATGGAAAGCGTACGAGGACATAAATGATAATTGCTACGATGCTTGTCATGATTATGATACTGCTTGGGCGCCTATCACCGAAGAACTCCTCTAGGAATCCTTTTATAAAATCTTTTATGCAGTCTATGATAAACATATTGAAACACTCACCTTAGAAGTGGTCGCAGGCCAGATGAATCTATATTCAATCTGCCTCTTGGAATCATTATTCTTTGATTTCTTCAAAGCGGGTCATATCAAAATCTCTATCTTTCCTATTTGAACGATTAGATACATGGAACAGGTACTTTTTCCCGGGCTGCGCGGTCTTAACATATGCAGGAATCTTCCATCCCTCGGGTGCTTCGTACATCGTGAGCGTGCCACACTCCTCAGTCTCAAAGACCCCCTTCAAACCAATGTCAGTCATGCCGCCCAGGTCCGTTCCGCGACGCTCCTGCGTGTACGCCTTAGTTACGGTGCAGGTAGCGGTGAAACCGTCACTGTCATCACGTAGATTTATGGGAATAATAAAAAAGATATATCCAACGCACATCGTCAGAAAAAGCATTGTTATTCTTTCTGACCATTTGTTATGAGATTCCATCACTCACCTCATTTCTCATGAGAATTCGGGGCCTTCTTTGCCTCACGCGCCCGCTGACGCTCCAGCCTACGCGCCTCATTAAGAACAGCCCTACGGCGACGCTTCTGACGTTCACTCTTCGTCTGCCCAACAACATACTTCGTCTTACACAAGTCATAAAACTGGGCATAAATATCTTGCGAAGAGCCATACATCCCCACCACACTCATCACATCCAAGCCGTCCTCCTCAGCCCAGCGCCCGTGATCGTCACGGTACAGCACCTGCGCCATAAGAATCGTCGCATCAAACTGATACGGGTCAAAGCTGCAAGTACGCTTACCCATCTCAGTGCTGCCAATGCGCAGGAACCCGTTCTTGCCGTTGTTTTCCACGTGGGCGAAGGTGATGGAGGGGTAGGTGAAGGTTCGTTCTTTCCATCGCCAGTTTCGCCATCGTACACAGTCTTCGCATAGTTCGAGGTAGAAGGCGTAGCAGTGGTTTAGAGGGATGGCACCCAGCAGGCCTATGCCTAAGACACCAATCAGGAAAGCGGCAATGACCACCCCCGCTTGTGACTCATCCGCGAGGCCTTCGTGTGTCCCTGTCGAAAAGAGAAATATCGGCGCACCAACAAACCCGAGGATAGTTACAAGCCAGAAGAAGATAAACGCCGCGATGGGCCTCTTCTGCCTCTTGTTTAGGGTGGGTTTGCCGAGCTTAATACGGTAGCCCGGTATCAGGGCGACAATAAGTCCCCAAAGGGTTCCGGTTTCAGCAGCGTTCATGGTATGTACGTCCTTGTGTGGTGGTTGGTGAATCGCGCTCGCCCCGGTGGTGGCGGGCACGTTCTTAGCCTATCGCACCCTATCTGGACGGGAGGTTAACTCGACGCAATGCTCGG
>NZ_CALJRY010000292.1 GCF_937976295.1 uncultured Rothia sp.
CACCATAGGTGCTGCGGTATGCTGTCAAGGTAGCGTCGGTAATGTTCTCCTTGCGGGTATAGCCGTCCACGACCTCGCCTCCGCCGAAGTTGAGATTGAAACCTCCATCATCGGCCATGATTGGTTCGTAAGTGTACAGTGCCACCCACTGAGCTTTTGAAATTAATTCATAGTCAGGAAGGATGCTGACCGTCAGTACACTAAAGTCTAAAGTTGAACCGCCTCCAGTAAAACCAAATACCAAGTTATTATGTTTTGGTGTGGGGAAAATTTTTGAGAAAATGCCTGGGCGCTCAATGAGATTTTCCTCAGAGTACAGATACTGTTTGCAGAATGGGCGGTACACTGACTCCCGTACGCTTTCAGGCACAAAGGGGATAGCCTTACGTCCTTTCCGGCGAGTTCTTAACTTACTGCTCCAGCTGATCTTTGTTTCATCTTTACTGTAAATTTCAGTCTCAAATTGCTTGTGATAAAAACTAAGCATACGACTTACATTGGACTTTACAACTTCAGAAGAGAAATTGTATGCCCAAGGGTCGCGGTTAGTCTTCATTCCATTAGAGTAATTCTCAAAGACTGCAGGCGTATTTGCTTTACCCTTATATTTTTTATCTGCGATAGGCTGATAAGTTTGATAGCGTTGTTCATCACGTTGATTAATCCAGTCGGCAGCTTCGTTAGGAACGATAACCTCCCACTCGGTATTTGCGATGGAGGCCTCTCGATCGATGATGCCGAGCTTCTCCTCTCGGCTCAGGTAGTCGCCAATATCGCGGTAGTGCAGCACGGCCTCGCCCGTGTGCGAGGGGTCCTTCACAAGTACGCAGATAGCAATAGATGTGCGGGAACCCGAACCAAAAATTTTACCGCCCTCGCGTTGCGATTTTTCGCCTGAGGTGTACTGATGACCGCGCAGGTTATAGACGTAGATTTTTGAAAATTCATCCACGAGGCACTTGCGCAGCCCATCTGCAGTATTGCCATCAATGAATGAACCGTTGGAAACGAAAGCGATGACACCGCTATCCTGCACTCGGTCAGATGCCCATCGAATTGCGCGAACGTAAGAATCACGGAGGCTCTTCTTCTGACGAGAGGAAGAACGTGCAGCATAAGTACTTTTAATGCGATCATCCAGGTGCGTGTACTTCTTAGTCGAGTCGTTCTCCTCGTAAGCCTCCTTGTCTCCAATCGAGTATGGAGGGTTCATCACAATCACCCGAATATCCTGCTCAAGCTCACGCTCCGCACGTTCACTATTGGCGCGGAACGCAGGGTTATCCAGCTGATGTGCAGACTCGGAGAGCTGGAAAGTGTCGGTCAGGACCATACCGTTAAACGGCACGTACTCCGAGTCCAGGCCGTGCTCCTTCGCTACCTCACCGTACACCGTCTCGATGTTAATCGCCGCAATGTAGTACGAGAGCAGCACAATCTCATTCGCGAACAACTCGCGGGTATACTTACGCTCCAGGTCCTCCGGACGAATCAGACCCAGCTGTAGTAGACGGGTGATGAACGTACCCGTGCCCACGAAGGGCTCAATAATGCTCACGCCCTCATCAGACAGTGACTTGCCGAAGGACTCCCGCATAGCCACATCGGCAGAGCAGAGGATATAGTCCACCACCGGAACAGGGGTGAAGACAATGCCCAGACGCTTTGCAACCTGGGGAAAAGCATTCTGGAAGAACTTATCGTAGAGGTCCTTAATTACGTGCTGCTTCGCCGCCGCGTTATCAAGGCCCTTCACACGGCGCTGAACCGACTCGTAAAACGCCGACAGCGACTCGCGCTCCTTCTCAAAGGCCGCGTTCGCGTTCAGATGGTCCACCACGTTCTGCATGGCAAGCGAAATCGGGTTCAGCTCGGTAAAGCGGTGCCCAGCAAACATTGCGTCAAAGACAGGCTTCGTAATCAGGTGCTGTGCCAGCATCTCAATGGCCTGGCCCTCATCAATCGCGGGGTTCAGGGTCTGCTGCAGACCCTCCACAAACTGAGCAAAGATGGTGCGCAGCTCGCTTTCGGGGCTCGCCTCATCCAGCAGGTCACGAATCATCGTGATATGGCGGTCCGCAATGGTCGCAATATCCTTCGCCCAGTCACCCCAATACTCGCGGGTACCCACCTTATCCACAATCTTGGCGTACACGCCGTCCTTCCACTTCTGCGCGGGGAAGGTTAGGGTCGTCTGCTCAGCCGGGGTGATGGAATCCTCCGGAGCCTCGGTGTCATTCGCACCGATGCTGTCTTTCTCCTTCTTCGGAGCTAGGTCAACGGTCTGCACAATAATCGACTCGGGGTCAGAAGCGTTCAGCTCAATCTGGTGAATCGTCGCGTCCATGCGCTCATCGTGCGCCCGGAGCGCCTGAAGCACCTGCCATACCACCTTGTAGCGCTCGTTATCGTTCAGTGCCTGAGCGGTAGACACGCCGTCAGGAATAGCAATCGGCAGAATAATGTAGCCATACTTCTTACCCTCGGCGCGGCGCATCACGCGACCCACCGCCTGAATAACATCCACCATCGAGTTACGGGGGTTCAGGAAGAGCACTGCGTCAAGATTCGGGACGTCCACACCCTCAGTCAGGCAGCGAGCGTTCGTCAGGACACGACAAATCGGGCCCTCCTCATTCGGCTCCTGCTTGAGCCAGTTCAGGAGCTCGGCACGGCTCTGCGCGTTAAAGCTGCCGTCAATGTGGCGAACCTGCACGCCCAGGTCATCGGTCGGGTCGTCGTTTTCAGGTCTACGCAGGTTAATGCGCACGAGGTCCTCAAACTCACGCTCAATCTTCTGGGAATCCTTAATCGAACGGTTGAACGCTACAGCACGCTTCATGGGTGCAAGATCATCGCCGAAGGAAGCCTCCAGCTCGCCGCTACGGCGCTTAGCGAGGCCGTTCCAACAACCCACCAGCTTCGCCACATCATCAATTGCAAGCTCGTTTGACTCATTAGCCAAAAGGTTCTGGAAAGAGGTCGCAACCTGCGACTCAGAAACACCCAGCACCAGCACCTTGTAATCGGTCAGCAGGCCCTTCTCCACGGCCTCACCAAAGCCAATACGGTAGAACACCGGACCGAAGGTATCGACGTCATCCATGGAACAGAGCACGGCGGCCTTCTCGCTCGCCTGGAACTTCGTGTCCTCATTAAAAATCTTGGGGGTAGCCGTCATGTAGACGCGCTTGCGGCCCGCCACCCACTTATTGTCGTGAATCTTCACGAAATTCGACTCAGACTCATCCGCCAGAGTCACACCGGTCGTGCGGTGCGCCTCATCGCAAATAATCAGGTCAAAGTCGCCGACACCCGCAGCCTGAGCCGCAGACACAGCATTAATGGAGTGGTAAGTAGAGAAGACCACCTCGAGACCCTCATCCAGCGGGTTAGCCTTCATTGCCTTCGCCAACTCGGCACCGTCCGTCGTAGCGGGTAGCTGCAGGTCCTCAATACGCAGGTCGGCCAGGTCATCCATGTCGGCATTAGCGCCACCACGCTTCCTCTCGCGGCCCACCTTCGAATCGGAACACACCGCGTAAGCATGGAACGGAACCTCAATCTCGTTCGAGAACTCCGAAATAGACTGCGACATAAGCGCTAGGGAAGGCACCATAAAGAGTACGCGGGCGTGACCGCCGTTCTGTGCGGCAAACTTCTCAGCCAAGCGAATAGCAGTAAAAGTCTTACCGGTACCGCAAGCCATAATCAGCTGACCACGGTCGTTCTTCTGCAAACCAATCAAGGTGCTCGTAATAGCTCGGTCCTGGTGCGGACGAAGCTCCTTATGCGGCTTATGGCCAACCTGCTGCTCGCCCGGCTCATCCAGGGAATAGGTCGACCAGTCGATATTAGAATCACGGAAATTCTGCAGACCCATACGCTGCACAGGGAAGCGCTGCTCCTCCAGCATCTTCTCCGCATTCTTCGACCACTTATCGGTCGTGGACACAATAATGCGGTGCGTAAACGGATCACGACCGGAAGCCGCAATAAAGGAATCGATATTTTCCTTAGCAATCGTGCTCTGCTCATCGTAGAACTTGCACTGAATAGCGGTTACGCCGCCGTCAACATTTTCAGCCACCAGATCGATACCAATATCGCCGAAGCCCTCGCGGCCATCCCACTCATTCCACAGATGCACACCCTTGTACAGACGGCTCTGGATGCTGTCCTGAGTCAGGAACAGCTTAGTCAGGCGCTCCAAACGGTCGCCCTGTTCGCGGGTATTACGAGCAGTATCTCGAAGCTGATGAATCAAGCGGTCAAAGTCCATCGACGTCTTCGTCGAAACGTCGGCAGGAGTGCCGGAGGCGGTCATGAACTCTCCTAAATAGTGTGAGTTGATAGAGATGTAACCTCTTCATCTTATATTGCGGCGGGTCAGATAGCCTCTCCAACGGTCATTAGGGGCTCTCCCAGGGATCATGTGCGCTGAACCTACTGAAGGTAAGAGCCGGTCAGAAAGTCTTTCTACGTGCTACATCTAAGTGAGCGGTCTCTCGCCGAACCTGAACGTAGCCTGTGAACTGTGGTACCCTACTA
>NZ_CALJRY010000293.1 GCF_937976295.1 uncultured Rothia sp.
TCTGGGAGTTGTCGAAGCTGGGTACGTCCATGCGTGCGGTGACGTCTTGGGCGAGGATGCGTCCTGCCGCGTGGTAGAGGGGAACCGTTTCTGCGGTGCCGATGAAGACTTCGCGTAGCAGTAGCGCCAGGTAGGCGCGGTATTCCTCAGTGCTGGGGGTTCCGTTGAATTCGGGGGAAATCATGGCGATTCCAATCGTGCGGCGGCAGTTATAACTAGTGTAGGTGTGTGTTTGCGGGCTGGTAAATGCAGTTTTACCTAAGGGCCGGTGTGGGCCGGGTGGTGTGCCAGGCAAGCGACGGAGCGGCTTATCGGGTGCTTTCGCGTAGTTTTTTCAGGGCGCGGATCAGGCCGAGGACCCCGAAGATGCCTAGGTAGAGGCTGATGAGAATCAGGGCGCTTCCGAGGGCGCTGGGGATATCGCTACTATTGATGGCTAGGTCGATGGCAAGGGGGATGGTTTGGGTTTTGCCTTGCACGTTACCGGCGAAGGTCACGGTTGCGCCGTATTCGCCGAGAGCGCGGGCGAAGGAGAGCAGGAAGGCGGTGGCGAGGCCGGGAGCGGCGAGGGGCAGCAGTACTTTGAAGGTGATTTCTGCGGGTTTAGCGCCTTCGACGAGGGCGATTTCTTCGTATTCGCGGGGAATAGCCTGCAGGGTGGTGACCGCGGTGGCAACGAAGAAGGGTAGGGCAACGAATACCTGGGCGATAATCACCGCGTTGGAGGTGAAGGGGATGGAGATTCCTGCCTGGTAGAGGTAAGTGCCAATCATGCCTCTGCGCCCCCAGAAGAAGAGCAGCCCGAGGCCGGAGACCACCGGGGAGAGAATCACCGGGGTGTAGATGATGGCGTAGAGAACCGACCCGAACCGGTGCAGCCGCGAGCGGTTGAGCACTTTGGAGAGCACGAGCGCCAGAGGCGCGCCGAGAAGTCCGCAGATGAGGGTGGATGCGGCGGCGGTACTGAGGGAGAGGTTCGCCGCCCCGAGCACCTGCGGGGTGAAGATGCTGCCGAGCTGGCTCCAGGGGATGTTGAGGAAGAGCCCGAGGAGCGGTCCGGCAATGAGGAAAATACCCAGCGACGCCGGAACCAGGAAGAGCACGGGCACGGAGGCGAAGAGCCTACTTCCGAGTGTGCGTGAGGTTCCGGCGTTGCGACGGGTAGCGGTAGTGTCTGTCATGGGTGATACGACGCGGGTTGTTCCCTACTATGGCTGTGTTTTACTATGCGGCGCTGAAGCCGTACTCGGTGAGGATCTTCTTCGCCTCGTCGGAGTTCAGCAACCATTCGTTGAACTTCTTCGCGGTTTCGGAGGAGGAGCCGGTCTTGCTGAGCGCTGCGGGGTATTCGTTGCGTTCCACGTCGGTCAGCTCGATGGAGCCGAGGTTCACGCCCTTCTTCTTGGCTGCGGCGAGGTCGGTGGTGTAGATGAAGCCCGCATCGGCGTTACCGGTGGTGACCTTGGTTGCTACGTCGGTGACCTTGCTTTCGGTGGTTGCGTTCTTGAGGGTGATGTCGTGCTTCGTCAGCACCTGGTGGGCGAGGGTTCCGCAGGGGACGTCTTCTTTGCAGATTGCGACGACGCCGTCGGTGGTCTTGAGGTCGTCGAGGCTGTTGATTTTGCCGGGGTTGCCTTCAGCGGTGACGAGCACGAGCTGGTTGGTAACCAGGACGTCGGTTTCGGAGGCGGAGAACTGGTCGAGCTTCTTTGCTTTGTCCATGTTCTTGGTGTCTGCGGTGATGAGCAGGTCGGGGGTTGCGCCCTGCTCGATCTGGTTGACAAGCTTTGCGGAGCCTTCGTAGACGAAGGTGACGTCTACGCCGGGGTTGGCGGCTTCGTATGCCTTTTCGAGGTCTGCACCGGCGTTGTTCAGGGAGGCGGCGGCGAAGACTTCGATCTTGCCGGAAGCAACCTGGCTGCTCGTTGCAGAGGCGGTGGAGGAAGAGGAGCTCTGGGTGGCGCCGCATCCGGTGAGGGCGAGGGTTGCTGCGGCGAGCGCGCTGAGGGCTGCGAGGGGGCTCTTCATGAGGTATTTCCTTGGTTGGTTCGTACTGCTATTGGAGGTGAGGTGCGTCCATGTGCGGGCTCTATATGACGTTCTGTGTACATCCCTAGCTTGTACACGTGGTGTTGCTTTGTCACTGTGGTCTGCGGTGGCGCAGTTGTAACTTACCCTGCACACACTATGTACAGGGCGCCGGAACATGGAATAATCATATTGTCACCTGAAATATGCAAATTTTCCACATAGGTTTTACATGGCGTACACGGCGAATTCGGCCTCTTCTGAACTCATTGCGGGCCCAATGTTAAGCACCTTATCTTCTGCGGAGGGTAACGGGGCTGCTTTTGTGACGCCCCAAAAATCTGAGAGTGGTGGAAAGGCCCAGCGTAAACTCCCGAATATTACGAATAGCGGTCCGCTCTTGGACCGTTGGGGTCGCGTGGCAACGGACCTGCGTATCTCTCTGACCGATAAATGTAATCTTCGTTGCATTTATTGCATGCCGGCGGATGGTTTGCAGTGGCTCCCGAAGGAGAATCTGCTCTCCGCCGAGGAGATTGCGCGCCTTGCCGACATTGCAATCACCGAGCTGGGCGTTGAGGAGATCCGCTTTACCGGTGGCGAGCCGCTGGTGCGCGCCGATTTGGTGGACATTATTTCCCGCATCCATCAGGCTCATCCTGACATCCCGTTGGCGATTACGACGAACGGTATTGGTTTGGAGAAGCGCGCCGCTGCCCTGGCGGAGGCCGGTCTGACCCGCATCAATGTTTCTCTGGATACGATTTGCCGTGAAACCTTTGCCGAACTGACCCGCCGCGACAAGCTCGACGCCGTACTCAAGGGTATTGACGGTGCAGCGGAGGCTGGCCTGTGGCCCATCAAGATCAATGCTGTGCTGATGCCGGGCCTGAATGATGACCAGGCTCCGGAGCTTCTGCGTTGGGCGTTGGCGGGCGGCTATCAGCTGCGTTTCATTGAGCAGATGCCGCTGGACGCTGATAACCGTTGGACCCGTGAGGGCACGATTACTGCCGCCGAGATTCGCGAGAAGCTATCGGCTGAGTACGTTCTGGGTTCGGTGGCGGAGGCGCGCGGCGACTCCCCCGCTCAGCTGTGGGAGGTGTACCCGCTCGGCACTGTTCTGGATGAGGCGGGCTTCCCGACTGACGGCACCGAGTCGCTGGGCCGCGTGGGTATTATCGCCTCGGTCACGGAGTCGTTCTGCGGCGCGTGCACCCGCACCCGTCTGACCGCGGACGGCAAAATCCGCTCCTGTCTGTTCTCCGATACCGAGACTGATTTGATGCAGCTTCTGCGTTCTGGCGCTGACGATAAGCAGCTGGCTCTGCGTTGGCGTGAGGGCATGTGGTTTAAGCCGCGCGCCCACGGTAAGGAAGACGCTGACTTCGATATTGAGGAGTTCGCCAAGGCGAGCCGCTCGATGAGCGCTATTGGTGGCTAAGGAAGCCGCTGTTCTCAGCCGAAGATGCACGGATAAGGCTTTTTGCTAGCTCTTGCACCCGTGATTTTCGGTTGCCCCCTGACGTAAGGATTGAGGAGCATTATGCAGGTTCATTTTTTCGCTGCCGCGCGTTCTGCGGCGGGTACCGCGCAGCTGTCGGTGCCCCTGGCGCAGCTGTCGTCTGCGACTCTTGGCGCGCTGGTTGAGCATCTGGGTCAGAGCCTGGAGGGTACGACCCCGTCAGGCCTGACTCTTGCGCAGGTGATGGAGCAGTGCTCGTTCCTGGTCAATGGTGCCCGCTCTGATGCGCAGGCGCCCCTGCAGGATACCGACCGTGTGGACATTCTGCCGCCCTTTGCGGGTGGATAATGCGGGCGGATAAGATGCCCGGTTCTGAGCTTGCCGCGGAAGGCTCTGCCGATTTTTCGTGCGCCGCGGTCGTTGTTGCCGGAGGCGCTTCTCGCCGCCTGAACCACGTGCCGAAGGCGTCCCTGTCTGATGGCACGAGTACCCTGCTGGATTGTGCCCTGGAGGCGGTGGCCGCCGCGTCCCCGCGCGTGGTGGTAGGTCCTGAGAGCTTGCCGTTGCCCTCGGGTGTGTTGCGCACTCGTGAGAATCCGCCCTTTTCGGGTCCTGCTGCGGCGATTCATGCCGGTTTGGAGTGTATCGCCGCGGATTGCGAGCGCTCGCAGGCTCCCATGCCTGAATGGTGCCTGATTTTGGGTGTGGATACTCCGCGTATTGCCCCGGCGGTTCAGCAGCTGATTGCTGCGGCGCGGGGTGCTGAGCGGGCGGCGGACTTCTCCTCCTCTACCGGTTCTGAAGCGCCCGCTGCTTCTGAAGCCCCCACCAATTCTGAAGCCTCTGCAGGTTTCTGGGGTGTTTCTGAGGGCATCTATCAGCCGCTGGTGGGTATTTACCGTTTTGAGGCGATCCGCTCGGTCTTTTCGACCGGCACTACCGATGCTTCTGTGCGTTCTTTTTTGCGTCGTTTGAACCCGGTGGCGGTGGAAATGTCTGCCGCGGACACCGCCGATGTTGATACGTGGGAGCAGGCGCAGGCACTGGGTTATACGACTTCGCTCTGGTCAAGTTATTAGTAGCTGAGGTGCACAGTTATTAGCAGCTGAGGCGCCCAGAAGCGCTAGTTGCTAAGCTACGAGTAACCTAGGTAGTAGGTTAGGGCTCTAGGCACCGCACTCGGTAGCGTTTTGAGCTCGCGCGCTGTTGCGCGTCCCGCACACACTTTTACGAGGTACGATGTCTCACCATATTC
>NZ_CALJRY010000294.1 GCF_937976295.1 uncultured Rothia sp.
TTTCTGAGAATCACTATACTCACTTAGGTTCAAAATGACAATTATTTGCAAAAGAGCTACCCTAAGAAATAGAAAAATGAGAAAGGTTGTCATGAACTCTCAGAAGCAGACCCAACGACGGGTCACCACACACACTCCCGCACTCTTCATCCCCGGCGGCAAGCCCGCCCTCCGCCGCGCAGCCGCATTCCTCTCCGCCGCAGCGTTGCTCGCGCTCGCCGGCGCAGCCCCCTCCCTGCCCGCCGCAGCAGGCCCCGACGACGGCAAAATCGTCACCACCAAGGGCCACGTTGACGCCCCCAAGGCATACTGGGACGAGCAGAACGGCACCTTCGTCCTCATGAACGAGGCGAACCCCTACAAGACCGGCGCAGACACCTACGAACTGGACAAGACCGTCAACTGGGTCGGCAAGGGCTACAGCACCAGGGACGGCAAGTCGCAGTACACCATGACCCTGGGCGAATCGCCCTCCCTGGCGTTCCTCGGCGAACCCGGCCAGACCCTCTACATGGCACCGCACCTGACCTACGGCAACCAGGACCCCATCTGGGCTGGTCTGGGCGCCTCCACGAAGGTGCCCACCGAGCGTTTCCGTGACGGCGTGTTCGCTACCGACATTCTCTCCGTTGAGGGTCCCGGCCGCATGGAGCTCTTCCGCTACAACCCGGATGACGCGCCCGCCGACGTGTACCGCATGCTCTCCAGCAGCTCCACCGGCTGGCACTCCTGGTTGCTCGACAAGGGTAGCCACACCCACAACACCACGACCTTCACCCGCCCCGGCCGCTACGTGGTCACCTACCGCACCGTGGCGCGCTCCACCGACGGCCGCATCATCAGCTCCAAGCCGTCGAAGCTGGTCTGGCAGGTTGGCGGCATGCAGCCCGTGCTCGGTGACGGCACCCCCACCGCCGTGCCCACCGTTGACCGCTACAACGCGGCACCCGTCGGTGACCTGGACACCGCGAAGTACGCACTCTCCGTGGCACCGCACCGCCTGGATGCCGACCCGGCAAAGAACAAGGACGCTGACGACAAGCTCAGCGACATCACCTTCACCGCCGCGAACAAGAACCTCAAGGGTACCCTGACCCTGTACAACAACGGCTACTTCCTTACCGACCTGCCGGTTGTGAACGGTACCGCCACCTGGTCTGAAATGCTCGGTAGCGAAGGTTCGCAGCTACAGGCGGTCTTCACCCCCGACACCTCCGACGCGAACAGTGCGGAGGCGTCCCGCTGGATCTCGCACAAGCTCACCTACGAGCCCGGTCGCACCGAGAGCGTCTACAGCGACGACGGTAACGGCTCCTGGCCCGAAGAAATCCCGGACGCAGCGAACACCGTGCTCAGCACCGAGCAGTACACGCCCACCAGCATGGACTACGACGTGACCGTCACCCCGAACGGCAACGGCTTCAGCACCGTTGAGGTCCGCTTCAAGGACCCGAAGGTGCGCGGCTTCCTGCGCGGCGGCTTCTACGCCCAGGATGACCCGGTCTACCCGTACCTCGATTTGGAAGGCTCCATCGAGGACGGCGTGGCGCGCTTTACCTTCCGTGACGAGTCGTTCTACAAGGGCACCGCTCTGCGCGTGAAGATGCTGACCCACCCGGATATGAACGCTTCCGCCTCCACCACTGAGGTCGCGGCGAACTACGAGCCGGGCACTAAGTACACCGCGCACGGCGCGCTGGCACCCGATAGCGCGCCGATTGGGGACGCGCCGAAGCCTGCTCCGGCGGATCCGTCGCCGAGCGCTGAGCCTAGCGTTGCGCCCTCTGCCGAGCCTTCTGCTGAGCCGAGCGAGGCTCCCAGTGAGGCTCCGACCGCTGAGCCCAGCAACGCTCCGTCGGTATCCCCCAGCGAGGTTCCGACCGTGCCCGCAGTGCCGACCGCCTCCGCAGAGCCGAGCGCACCTGCTCCGGCACCTTCCACTCCGGCGCCTTCTACTCCGGCACCGTCTAGCCCCGCACCGGCCAACCCGACCCCGAGCGCACCTGCTTCGACTAGCCCGGCACCTTCCGCTGAGCCGTCCACTCCGGGAACCCCCGGCAACCAGTGTGTGCCCGGCAAGATTGATGGCCGCACCAAGATTTCGCACGGCCACTTGGACATTCAGGCGACCCTGAAGGACCGCCAGCTGTCCGTGGGTCTGCGTGACGACAGCGGCATCATTGACGCTGATTCGACGGTGCGCCCGCTTGATTCGGTCGTGTGGACTGTCAGCGAGAACGCCCGCCGTGTACGCACCGAACGTATGGCTGATGAGAAGCTGAACTTCATGGGCCCGGTCGGCACCGCCTTCTACGGCCTGCCGCAGACCCAGCAGAGCGGCCTGCCTTGGCCCGGCTACAACACGCAGGACATTGACTACAGCCAGCTGCGCGGCCCTGTGCGCCTGCACGTGGTTCCGAAGGTCATGCCTGAGGGTGCACGCTTCGGCATGTTCACCGAGTCGCTGAACGGCGCGGATGTGCTGCTGGATTCGACGACCGGCAAGACCACGATCGACATTGATTACGCGACGCACGCGCACGCAAACTGGGTGTTCTCTGAGCCCGGCCAGTACATGTTTGATGTGCACTATTCCGCGACCTTGGCTGATGGTACTGAGGTGAGTAGCCCGGTGCAGCAGCTTGCGGTTGCTGTGGGTAAGAAGGCGTCGGATGCGTGCTCGTTTGAGACTGCCGTGCCGAAGGACCCGAACGCTGCTGCGGACGACTTTAGCGGTGTGCGCCGTGTGGATTCGGCAACTCCGGGCGGTACCGCTGGTGCTAACCAGTCCGGCTCCGCACAGTCTGGTGCTGTGCAGGCTGGCTCCGGTCAGGCTGGTGCTTCCGGTGTTGCCGGTGATGTGAACGCTCAGGGTTCGGCTGATGGCTCGGCTGATGGTTCTGCTGGCGGCGTGTACCCGGGTGGTGTCTCCGGTGGCGGTACCGGTGGCGGCTCTTTGGGTCAGTCTGGTGTGTCTGCTGCGTCGGGTGGCGCTAG
>NZ_CALJRY010000295.1 GCF_937976295.1 uncultured Rothia sp.
GCTCTAGCGGTTGCGCTTTTCCTGGCCCCGGGGTTCCTGCGTGTTGTGCGTGAGGGTCTCTTCTACCTGCAGGGCACCCGCCTTGAGGAGGGGTCTGAGGGGTACCGTACCTTGCGTGCCGTGTGTATTGGCGTGGCTGGCCTGGCCGCGTGTATTGCGCTCGGGTACTTAGGCTATTCGCTGGTTCGTCTGGAGTTGCTGCCTGCGCTGTTCTTTGCGGCGTCGGTGGCGATGAATGCGTGGTCGGTGAAGAAGTACGTCACCGTGGGTATCACTATCCCCGAGAAGGAGGAGGATGATGAGGCCCCGGAGGCTGAACCTGCAGCCAGCTAAACCGTGGAACCCCGTGGGCTGAGGGATACTCATTCTCCACTATAGGATCTTACTGTTACGTCAAATCTTTAGGCCTAATACATATATCAGCTAAGAGGATTACTTGAGTGATAAAAGGAGGAGTTGTTTTAACTATCACCTCAAGGTTGAATCGAATCTCCTAATGAGGCACCGACTAGGACGAAATATTATCAGTCCTCTCAGATTAGGCTGATAAAGTGGTAGCGGGTTCTATCTTTTTGACTAGGCTCAAATCTTCACCAATCTCCTGCAGACATCGCATGGTCGCGGTCCGGATACGCGACTATCCATTGTTTGCGTGACACATAACTCGACGAAAAGATCATCATGACCGACCACACCACTACACGTCAGCGCTTGCTCCGCTTCCCTTTGATTTTGGGTGTCACGACGGCGCTTATTTTCTCGTCCTGCTCCACGAGTAACAACAATAACAACCCGTCCCCTGATAAGGGTACTGTTACTTCTCAGAGTCCCCGCCAGGTAGAGAACGCTACTAATGTTCTGCAGAACGTAAACGTTCAGATGGGCCGCAACGGCGAGGTCTCGTCGATTGAGTCGACCAACATTTACGTTAATGACAAGGATCGTACGAGCTCCACGAGCAACGTGCAGTTCAAGCCGAAGGACGTCGTCAATGACCTTCCTGTGCGTGTGAGCCTGCAGTATTCTACTGAGCGCGGTAGCGGCACTAACCTGAATGATTTGAACGGTTATAGTGGCGAAATCACGATTAAGGTTACGGTTGAGAACCTGACGGTGAAGACCGAGGACGTCACCTATGACGCATCCGGTACTAGCCGTACTAGCCCTGCACCGGTTGGCACTCCGTTCTCTATTGCTGCTTCTACCGTTCTTTCTGGTTCTCCTACTCAGGTTATTACGACCCCTGATGCTGCTGATTCGTCGACGAATGGTGTGGTGAGCACCAATGATGAAGGTAAGGCTGTTGTTCAGTGGGGTGCTATTTC
>NZ_CALJRY010000296.1 GCF_937976295.1 uncultured Rothia sp.
GAGCTTCAGCCGGTTGCTAATAAGCCGGACCGTTATGAGTGGCTTGTGACCGTCGCGTATGATCCTGCCGCTAAGTACCACATTGAGGGTGAGCCTGATGCGACTATCGTTGAGGAGGAAAAGACGATTCCTCGCACGACGAAGTTCATCATGGAATATAAAGAAGGCATGTGGCGCATGCTCCTGGATAACAACAGCTAAATTTCTTCATCTTCTGATACACACTACTTAAGGATTTTTCATGGCTACTTTTCTTTCTCGACGTGCCGCACTAGCTGCGGCCACCGGTGCCGGTGCGGCCGTGGCGCTCACTGCTTGCGCTAGCGATATTCGCCCGCTGGCTGATAGCTCCGCCTCCGGTGAGGCTTCGGCGAGTGCTAGCGCTTCTGAGTCTGCAAGCGCATCCGCCTCGGCATCTGCTTCTGCGACTGAGACTGCTAAGAAGTCGTACAAGGGCACGGTGAAGCTCGACAAGTACGAGAAGAACGGCGAGTACGTTCCTGCCACGGCTGAGAAGAAGGCACAGAACGTGCCCAAGCCTGTCGTTCCCGAGAAGATGAACGAGGCGACCATCGAGGGCATGTACCAGTTCCTCAGCTACTGGGTGGCAAGCTTCAACTACATGTTCATGACCGGTGATTACGAGCCGCTCAAGAAAGCTGACCCTGCCGGCGTGTTTGCGAACGATCACAACAATGTCGTTCTTGTGTACTCCACCGGCAAGGGCTGGGTGTACGACACGGATGCACCGGTTACCGTTCAGCTTCTGACCGATGCCCCGAAGAAGGTCACTGGCGGCCCCAACCGCTACGATTGGATCGGACGCTTCATCCAGGACTCCAAGGCGAAGGTCCACATTGAGGGTCAGGACCCCGTTCCTCTGGTCGAGGAGGGATCGTCCAAGAGCGAGGCGACTAACTTTTCGATGGATTACAAGGACGGCGCCTGGTTCATGGTCAGCGAGGAGGATTCCTCCGATCTGGCTTCTTCTAAGAGTGAGTCTAAGGCCTAGAACACCAACGCCTCTTACGGGCGGTCATTTTTGGATCTAGGGGTTTGAATCTAGGGGAAGAAATCCTGGGGAAGCTCCCGTACGTAGATGAGATTGCGTGCGGGAGCTTCCCTTTTGTCTGTGTGACCGGTGTTCGGTCGCGTTGAATTGTTCCTCAGATGAGCAGGCGCAGGCTTTGAATGTTTCAACGAACCTGCTCGGGTACGCTTAAAAGCATACGAACAAACTATTGAGGGGTTCTCATGCCTACCTTCGTTACCCGACGCACCGCCCTGGGTATCACCGCTGCCGCCGCGCTCGCCTCCTTGACTGCCTGCGCGAGCGATATTCGCCCGCTGGAGGACCCGAGCGTGGTTGACCCGATGCGCCCCTACAAGGGTGAGTTGAAGTTCAATAGCTACAAGTCCACCGGAACGTACCATCCCGCAAGCGCCACGAAGAAGGCGGAGAACCCGCCCATGCCCGTCCCTCCCCAGAATATGAAGTCGAAGACGACCTCGGGCATGTACGCGGCACTGGGCTACTGGGTCGCTTCCCTGAATTATCTGACCGTTACCGGC
>NZ_CALJRY010000297.1 GCF_937976295.1 uncultured Rothia sp.
CCGGTGGCGGCTCTTTGGGTCAGTCTGGTGTGTCTGCTGCGTCGGGTGGCGCTAGCTCCCAGCAGGGCGGCCTTGCCCGCACTGGTTTTGGTGCGGTGTCTGTGGCTGTGGGTGGCGCTCTGGTGCTTGGTGCTGGCACTGTGATGGTGCTGCGTTCCCGCCGCCGCGCCTCCTAGCGCTCGCCGCGTGAGGACACGCTGATACGACAAAGCCCCCGCGGCTGAGAGGATGACTCTCGGCCGCGGGGGCTTTCTCTATATTCAAAACTAATGCCGTGCGATGCTACATGTAGACGTCGGCGAGGCCGGTGACCTTCTCGCGACTCCTAAAATAAAGAATGGTCATACCCCTATCGTCCAACTCATTCACCTTCGCCACATCATCCGAATTATTCATATCAGGCCAACGCTCGTTTTCAATCCTGAACCGCACAATCGCCATCAGACGATAATTGTTATGGATGGTCGGGCAGAACAGGGCAATCTGGGTGCCTGACTTGGCGTAGAACCCCACCATATCCTGATCTTCAATATTCAATGCCTCGTAATACACAATACGGTTGATTGCATTGAAGGGGTAACGGGTCGAGTTGGAGGACCAAATACGCTGCTCGATACCTTCAGGCGAAATTTTGACATAAGCGACAAGGATATAGCGTGAGAAGGCATAAAAACATAATGTAAAAATAATAGCGAATATATTAAACCAAATGCCCATATTTCCACCATATCTATTGCCAATATATCCCAAAAATGGAATTAAGGGATTAAATATACATACATAAGCCTCAAAGCGATTGACTCGCCTAATGTAAATTCCTTGTGCTTCTTTTTTCTTATCTTGGTGTCGATTAATCTCGTACCTAATAATAATGTAGGGGATAGAGGCAATGGACAGCACTAAAATAATTCCCCAGAAGATACTAAAAATGGTATCTAACATGTTTTACTCCGCCTCCTGAGCAATGGCATGAGAAGAGGAATCCTCGTCTTCCTTCTCAGGAATAGTAATACCCACGGTGACGTACTCCTTCACCGACCACCCAGTTGACACCATCGATACCGTGAAAAATAGCGCGGGTAGCCACTCTGAACGGTTCAGCGTGTTGATCATGTACACCAACGAGATGCAGCAAGACATCCCCACCATGCCGACACACACGACACGCAGGGTGCGGTACCCCTCGGACCCCTCCTCAAAACGCGGGTGGTGCAGGTAGAAAAGACCATTGCACACGAGGTATAGGAACCACGGGGTAAGGAGGAGCGTCAACGCCAGGGCAAGCGAATCGTAGCTTGTAGCGGAGAGACTAATCAGAGGAACCACAAGGCATAGAACCGCAAAAATAGCCGCCGTCACAACACCCACACGGGTTGAGCGCCTATCCAGCTGTTCCATGCGCTGCAGGTCAGGGGCGCCGTTCTTGGGATTGGTACGTGTGGCTAGGGCAAGGACGATGTGCGACCCGGCAGCTATATACCAGGAGGCGAAGTTCGTTTCCGGGGTCCACGGAGTCGTATCCCCCTTGAGTACACCAAAAGCTGTAAGAACCGTCAGCACAATCAAGCCCACCGCGCTGAAGGAGAAAACAAAAATAAAGAAGTGGTGGAAAGGGCCACCGTTTGCTTTGCCTGCAATGCTTTCATCATGTGCCATGTCTAGAGCCAGGAGGGTCACAGGCCCCCCAACGAAGAATATCGCACCCCACGGCCAGTGTTCGACTATACCCAGCAATAAAGATGCGAGAGCTAAGAAAATAAAACTGAGCCACATGAAGAGAAGCCTGGGGTCGGTTATGGTATTGAGAAATGCGTTCATGCTATTTCCCTTTCAACTATTTAGACTCTGCCGCAGCGCGGTCAAGGATGCGCTGCAGGTGCTCCGGGATCTGTCGGTACTCTCCAGCCTCGGGGGAACCAATTTCGTACTTGCGGGCGTAGCAGAGGATTTTGATAAGGGTATCCATCTCCTCGTAATCACCGAACTCTACGAAGAGTTCCGGTACGTATTTGGGCGGCCAAACACCGTAGCGTTCACGGAAAAGAATCATCTGGTAGATATAGGTAACGTCAAAGAAGACGGGGCTAAACGCTAGGCGGCGCTTACCCATCTGGCTACTGCTAATTACGAAGTAGCCGCCCTTACCGTTCTCTTTCATATGGATTTTGGTGATGCGGCTGTAGTCGAACTCGCGGGTTTTGAATCGCCAGTTCCGCCATTTCACGGAGGTCTCATTCTGCTGGATGTAAAAGGAATGCGCATGTAAAACCAAATACCAAGCAGGGGACCCAAGGATATTCATCATAAGAAAGACGACTATTAAAGATTCAATATCCTCTGAAATCACAAAGGGTGTAACAATGCACATCAGAAACGTCAATACATCTACATATACAAGAACCAGAAGAGGGTTTTTCTGCCGCTGTCCCAGAGGAATATAGCCTTTAGGGCGGTTAAGTCCGATAGAACCGTTGGTGACGGTTTCGGCAAGAAATTTTCTGAACATTCGCTGTCCTAGTGTGGTTGGTGAATAGGGTTCGGTGTTTGGGTCTATCGTATCGGCTGCCGTGCGGCGCTACATTTTGATATCCGCTAGACCGGTGATTTTGTTGCGTCTTCTATACAGTTTCCTGAACAGGGGTCGGGTCCACTCAAGGTTGTCCCACGTATCAACCCACGCCAGATCTTGCGGGTTCCGCATATCGGGCCAGCGGTCGAACTCGAGCCTGAACCGTACGATTGCCAGCAGACGGTGGTTCTTGCCGACGGGGTCAAGCTTGGCGATTTCCTTGCCTTTCTTGGTGTAGAAGGTGGCCTTGTCAGTCGCTTCCCCATCCCAGTCATCCGCCTCCGCTGTACCTTGGAAGTAGAAAACCTGGTCGATAGCTCTAATCGGGTAGGGGGTCACGGTAGCGAACGGTGAGAGCTTCTGCTCCACAGTGTCGGGCGTGAGTTTTGTGTACACCAGGTGAACGTGCAGGAGGTGGTAGAGAAGGACGAGTAGCAGGATGAATATCAGAAGGTTGAAGAGGATGCCGAGCTCTGCCTGCGTGTAGAGGTAGAACGCGAAGAAACCTGCCGGGAATATGGGTATGAGAAGGGTTATGAGGGCTTCACGGCGAGGCACACGTGTAATGTAGATGCCTTCGTCGCGTAGCTTCATGTCCTGCCGCAGGTGCCTATCATGCAGAACGATGATAGTGATGGCGCCGATGATTGATGCGAGGGTGCAGGTGCCCCAGAGCAGAAGGAAAAAGGTGTGCATGATGCGTGCCCCTCTTTCGCGGTTGTTGGTGGTATTCGCGCCGGTTGTGGCTCTTCGGATGTAGGGGGTAGCTGGTGCTTATCGAGCGGGTTACATGTCAACGTCGGCGAGGCCTGTGACCTTTTCACGTTCCCTAAAATACGGAACTGTACCAGGGCCACTATCTAGAGCATCCACCCGAGCAATATCACTCGGATTATTCATATTCGGCCAACGTTCGTTCTCAATCCTGAACCGCACAATCGCCATCAGACGATAATTCTTGTGAATAATCGGGCAGAAGGCGGCAATTAGTTTTCCGGATTTACTGTAGAAAGACACAAGATCCTGGTCGTCTGTAGAGGTTGCCTCATAGTATTCAATGCCGTCAATAGCATTGAAGGGATAGACGGTCGTACGTGCCGACCACATACGCTGCTCAATACCTTCAGGGGAAATCTTCACATAGGCAACGTGTACGTACCAGGCATACATCATGAGCCCAATTGAAAGAAATATCCCAAGGAATTCATAAAAGGCACCTGGAGACCCCTCCTCAACAAGATGAAGAAAGAAACCAAGACACGGGAACCCAGGGGTAAATATTGCTAGAAGAGCCTCCGCCTGATTAACTCGTCGGATGTACGCGCCTTGGCGGCGGCGCTCCATATCCTTCCAGCGCTGAATCTCATAGTTGATAATGATGTAGAGCGTCCCGGTTACCGAGATGAAGGCCATAATGCCCCAGATAATAATCAGGAAAATGCGCATGACGGGTTCTCGTTTCGTGTGGTTGGTGAATATCCGGAAGCGCACCACCGGTAGGTGGCGTACCTTCCCCAAGGATACCCCGGTGTGCGAATCATCCTAGACCGTGCGCTTTGGTGCACAAGGCTCCTCAGCCCGCGGGGTTCCACGGTTTAGCTGGCTGTAGGTTCAGCCTCCGGGTCCTCCTCATCCTCCTTCTCAGGGATAGCGACACCCACGGTCACGTATCTCTTCACCAGCAAGTACGAGGTGATAACCGGCACCACGTACACCAGCGACAACCCGCTACCGTACTGCACAACATCAGCGGCAAGACGAACCGCCGCCAAACATCCGCCCAAACCCACCAGGGCGACGCAGAAGCCACGCAACACACCATACCCGGCAGTGCCCTCCTCAAAGGTCGATACCCACAGCTTGAACAGGGCGCGGCGCACAAAAATCAGGAAGACCGGCACCAGGCACAGCACCACCGAAACACCCACAGGCTCATAACCGGCAGTAGCGAACGAAACCACCGGAATAACCAGGCAGAAGAGCACCATCAGGGCGCTCACACCCAGCACGACCGCGCGCACGTACCGGTTGATGCGCTCCATACGGCGCAGGTTAGGGATCTCGTCGCTCGGCTGCGCGGCGTTATAGAAGAACAGCAGCAGAATCAGCGCGGACGCCGCCACATACCAGGGCGCAAAATTGATGCCGTCCGTCTGCGGGGTGGAGGCAACCGGCGGGACACCCACCAGGGAGAGAGCAGCGAGCAGAACAATCGCGGTAACGCAGAGCGTGCCCACCGTCAGCAGAAAGTAATGGTACGCGCCGCCGTTCTTTGCATCGTGCACACTGTGCTTACGGGTGTCGTCAATCATTACGACGGAAAACAGCATTGCGGAGATGGATAGGATGCTCCACGCGTATTCACCCGTCACGACGGGGACGAGCATGAGAAGTGCGGATATAGAGAAAAGAATCCACAGGAATATTCGCCGCAGTGTTGGTGAGGACGCGATGGCCCCTTCAAAAAAGCCGATGATAAAGTCGCCGAAATCGTCCACGGTGGGTTCCTTTCTGCGGGGGTGGGGTTACTCTTTGATCTCTTCAAAGCGGAGGACGCTGAAGTCGAATTCATCGTTACGGGTATAGAAGGTCTTGTACGCCCTGTATTTCTTGCCCGTCTCAAAGTTCTGGAGGTATTTGCGGATGGGGATACCATTAGGGGATTTGCTTGATGTGATGATTCCGCACTCTTCCGTTTCGAATTCACCAGAGATTGAGTAGGGGTCCTCATGCTCAATGATTTCGACTGATTCGATAGTACATATTTCAGAGTCATTGTTCGGGTTGTAGTGAGTCGTGAAATATAAGAAACCAAGTGCGGCGAGGAATCCTGCGCAAAATATGATGGTTACACGGTCGTCCCAAACATATTCTACTATTTCGCGAATATATTCTTTGAGGGTAACTTTATTCTTCTTTTTCTTGTAATATTTCTTCTTGCTGGTATTCTGTGTAGTTTTATTTTCAGTAATATAATTTTTCTCCGGATAGCTATTTTTCTTTGAGGTATTCCTTTTCTTTGAAACATTCTTTTTCCTCGGGGAATTTTTCTTCATTGCTCTTCACCTTCTTTCTGAGCTGCGGGCTGTTACTCTGTGCTGGGTTTCTAGGCTTTCGTTGCTTTGTGTGCTTCACTGCTTACTTTGGTTGTGCCCATGGTGTGTACGTCCTTGTGCGGTGGTTGGTGAATCGTGCCTGCCCCGGTGGTGGCGGGCACATTCTTAGCCTATCGCACGGTATCTGACCAGAAGGTTAACTGTGTGCAAGGGTCAG